>CACZRR010000041.1 GCA_902783595.1 uncultured Bacteroidota bacterium | reverse complement strand
GTGGTCCTCGAAGTCGATGCCGAAAACCGTCGCCTTAGCCTCGGTCACAAACAGCTCGAGGAGAATCCTTGGGATGTCTACGAGACCCTCTTCACCGTGGGTAGCGTGCACCAGGGCAAGATCGTCAACATGAATGACAAGGGTGCCACCGTCATCCTCCCCTACGAGGTTGAAGCCTTCGCTCCCATGCGTCATCTCGACAAAGAGGACAAGAGCAAAGCCAAGAACGGCGAGACCCTCGACTTCAAGGTCATCGAGTTCTCGAAAGAGAGCAAGAAGATCATCGTCAGCCACACCCGCACCTTCCAGGAAGGTAGCGCCGAGGTGCATGCCGACGGCGATGACAAGAAGGTCCGCGCCACCTCTAAGTCTGTGAAGCAGATCAACGAGAGCCTCGAGAAGACCACTCTCGGCGACCTCGACATCTTCCAGAAACTCAAAGAGGAGAACTAAATCTGAAAATTTTGATTGGTTAATAATGGGTGGGGGTGCAACGACAGTGTTGCACCCCTTTTCCTACCTCGCAGCATCCTTATGGCCGACAAATATCAGCTGCTCAAACGCTACTGGGGTTACAGCTCGTTTCGACCCCTGCAGGAGTCTATCATCGACGCCGCCGCTGGCGGTGCCGACGTGCTGGCGCTGCTGCCCACAGGTGGTGGCAAGAGCCTCTGCTACCAGATACCGGGATTGCTGCGCGAAGGGCTGTGCCTCGTGGTGTCGCCGCTGATAGCGCTGATGAAGGACCAGGTGCAGCAGCTACGTGACCGCCACATCAAGGCAGCATGTATTGTGACGGGGATGACACACAACGAGGTGACGGGGGTGCTCAACAACGCCGTCGTCGGCGAGTTGAAATTCCTCTATGTGTCGCCCGAACGGCTACAGATGAGACAGTTTGTGGAACATTTCCGCCGCATGAAGGTGGGCCTCGTCGCCGTCGACGAGGCGCACTGTGTGTCGCAATGGGGATATGACTTCCGTCCGCCCTACCTGCAGATAGCCTCTATCCGTGCCTATCATCCTGCCGTTCCTCTCATTGCCGTCACTGCCACGGCCACACGGGAGGTTGCTGACGATATTTGCCGTCAGCTTCATATGAACGACTGCCGTCGTTTCGTGGGTTCTTTCGTGCGCGCCAACCTTGTCTTCAGTGTGCTGCACGACGCCGACAAACGAGGCCGTCTGCTTCATCTGGTGCGTACGCTGCCCAGCAGTGGCATCCTCTATGTGCGCAACCGCCGTCTCACGCAGACCTATGCGCAGATGCTCGTCGATGCCGGCATCAGCGCCACCTACTATCATGCCGGCCTTGCCCCCGCGGAACGCGACCGGCGTCAGGCAGAGTGGATGAGCGGCCGTAGCCGCATCATGGTGGCCACCAACGCTTTCGGAATGGGTATCGACAAAGGAGATGTGCGCTTTGTCGTACATCTGGATCTGCCCGACTCCTTGGAAGCCTACTATCAGGAGGCCGGACGTGCCGGACGCGACGGCCAACAGGCACATGCTGTCCTCCTCTGCGACCCGTCGGATTTCGAGCGCCTGGCACGTGACTTCGATGCCGACCATCCCTCGCTGCGTTTCGTCCGCAACGTCTACCGCGCCTTATGCAATTATTATCGCATGCCTGTGGGTGGCGGCGGTGACGAGCGTCATGATTTTGATATGGCACGCATCTGCTCTGTGTATAACTTCGCTCCCCGCATGTTCTACAGCGCATGCCGTTACCTTGAACGCGAGGGCCTGGTGTCTATCCCGGAACGTGAAGCGACGGTGTCGACCCTGTACATACCCTTGCGGCGCGATGAACTCTACCGCTACCAGGTGAACCACCAGGCGCAGGGGGATTTGTTGATGGCTTTGCTACGCATGTATCCAGGGTTGATGAATGGCGCCGTCAATATCGACGAGCGCAAGATTGCCGCCAAGGTTTTCAGCGATGCTGGCTATGTGAGCGGCATGCTTGCCGCCCTTGATGCCGCCCATGTGGTGGAATATCGGCCCGTTCCTACGGAGCCGCAGATCATCTTCACGCAGGGTAGGGTGGATGAGAGCCTCATCGGACGCTCCGACCGCGACTACGCCACCCTTGTCGATGCCGCCCTACGCCGTCGCAAGGCTATGGAGAGCTATGCCCTCGACGACAGCCTCTGTCGTTGCCGTCAGCTGGTGCGCTACTTCGGTGTAGACGATGTAGCCGACTGCGGCGTATGCGATGTGTGCCGTAAGGGGGGTGATGCTACCGATGTGAAGGGGAAGGTGAGAGAGCTGCTGCGGAGTCACACGATGACGGTGGCCGATGTCGCGGAGCGTTTCTCTGATAGTGAGGTGCAGGAGGTGTTGAGGACAATGCTCGACTGCGGCGAGCTTTACCTCGACAAGGATAATTTCTTGAGACTTTCGTAGAGACGTGCCACTGGCAGTCCCATGACGTTGTAGTAGCAGCCTTCTATGCCGCTCACCCCCACCATGCCTATCCATTCCTGTATGCCGTAGGATCCTGCTTTGTCATAGGGACGGTAGTGGTCGACATAGTGAATTATCTCCTCGTCGTCGAGGGGACGGAAATGCACTATAGTGCGTTCCGTGAAGGAGTGTTGTTCGTGACGTGTGCGCAGGCATACGCCGGTGTATACGTCGTGGCTGTCGCCTGATAGGTTTCGCAACATGGCTATCGCCTCGTTGCGGTCGGCGGGTTTGCCGAGCACGCTGTCGCGGTGCACCACCACGGTGTCTGCCGTCACTAACACATCGTCGTCTGCGAGCTTGTCGGAGGGATAGGCGGCGGCTTTGTGGCGCGCCAGGTATTCGGCCACGGCGGCAGCGGGCAGGTCGGCGGGGCGTTGCTCGTCGACGGAGATGTTGATGTATTGCACGGGGAATCCCAACTCGGCGATCAGCTGGCGTCGCCGTGGTGACTGTGATGCCAGGAGTAGTCTCATTTCACCTCTTTGCCGGCGCTGAAGCGTGCTTTGTAGACCTCGCGGCCGTTGTCGTACCATGTCCAGCGGCCTTCTTTCTCGCCGTTGGAGAAGCTGCCTTTCTCTACTGGTGTTCCCGCCTCGTTGTAGCGCTCGTAGGTGCCGTCAAGCTGACCTTGGCTGTAGTGTTCGCGGATCTCTATTTTGCCGTTGGGGTAATAGCGCACCTCTTCGCCGTCTTTCTCGTCGTTGCTGTAGTGTATGATGTAGCGTGTGGTGCCGTCGTCGTAGAGGCCGCGCCATTCGCCCTCTTTCTTGCCATTGCTGAAGTTGCCGTAGTAGTCCACCTTGCCATCCTCGTACCACGCTGTCCAGCGGCCTTCTTCTTTGTCGCCGCGGCATAGTCCTTCATGCAGCTTGCGGCCACTCTCATAGTAGGTTGTCCAGGTGCCTTCGCGGCGTCCTTCCACATAGGTGCCTTCGCGCCAGCGTTCGCCTGTTTCGTAGTAGTAGGTCCATGTGCCTGTCTCCTTGCCTTTGGCATAGTTGCCGCGGATGCCCAGTTTACCGTTGTTGTGCCAGTAGAAGAGCCACTCGCCGTCCTGCTCGCCGTCGACCAGGCGTCCTTTCATGTCGACGTTGCCGTTGGCGAGGTACCATATGGCGGGACCTTGTAGCTGGTTGTCTTTGTATTGGCCGTGGAACTTGAGTTGTCCGTTTTCGTGCCACTGCAAAGCTTCGCCTTCGCGGCTTCCCGCCACGTAGGTGAATTCCTCTTCTTTTTGCCCGTTCTCATGCCAGGCGCGGTAGGTGCCTGTTTTCTTTCCGTTTTCCACGGCCACCTCGCTGTGCAGGTCGCCGTTGCGATGCCAGCTACGTGTGGCACCTGTTGTGTAGCACTCTTCGGCCATCTTGCTGCCGTCTTCATAGAAGAGCGTCCAGATGCCGGTCTTCTCGCCGTGGCTGTAGGTGCCTTGTTGCGAGACAGAGCCGTCGGGGTACCACCATGTCCAGTTGCCGTCGCGGTGTCCTTGAGCGTCGAGGGGACCTTCAACGGAGAGTTGTTTGCCGTCGGCGTAGTGTTTGCGGTAGGTCTCCTGGGCGTTGGCGACGGTAAGGGTGAGCGCGAGGAGGAGTGTGACGAAGGTGGCGCGTTTCATGGTTGTATTGTTGTTTTATTCGGAGAATACGAAAGCGAGGTAGGGTTTGGTGGACGAGGAGGTGCCTGCCAGCACTGCGGCGAGGCCTGTGCAGTAGCGGCTATCCACCACCAGCTGCAGGCGTCCGTCGCCCTTCTGCAGCATCTGCTGTAGCTGCTGGGTGAGGCGCATGCGGTATTGGTTTTTTGTGGCGTTGTAGTAACCATCGAAGCCTTTGAGGAGGTAGGTGTCGATGAGGCCAGTGATGACCAGTTCGTTGGGGTTGTAGGAGAGGAGACTCTCGAGGCTCGAGGATACGGGCATCATGTCGCGTGCGGGAACGTAGGTGCCGTTGAGGTTGCGGCGCACCTGGAGCATGGTTGCGGGTGCTGTAGGTTGTGCGGATGCCAGAGGGAGCACCAGCTCGGCATAGTGCACCGTTGCCAGGGGATGTGCAGCCGCAAAGGCCTGCACCTGGCTGGTGAAGTCGAGTACGGCGTAAGGACCTGCGAGAGGCGACACATAGAGGAGTGTGCTGCCGTCGAGGCTATCGGAGCTGGCAAAGGGGGTGCCGCTGTAGTTGTGGGAGAAACGAGTGTAGTGCTCGGTACCGGCGCCCATGAGCATGGTGTAGCGGCTGCTGTTGCCGGTGCTGTTGTCGTGGTAGAAGACGGTGAGGCATGTTTTGGGTGACGAGAGGTTGAAGGCCATCATGCCCTCGCTGCCGCTGGGGATGGCCTCGATACACAAGCCTCGCATCTGTTTTAGGAATGATGTGTCGGTAGCGTTCTGGGGGATGAGGGAGTGGAAGGCGGGAGAGAGTGTGAGGGTGATGAGTGTGTCGCTGAGACTGACGGTGACGTTGGTGTCGCAGTAGAGGGTGCTTTCTACGGCAAGGTCGCGATGACTATAGACGAGGGTGTCGGCGGGGAATATTTCGGCGAGTTGGCGGATGCGGAAGTTGAAGGTGTAGCTGCCGTTGGTGTCGGGGTAGAGGCGTTCTTTGGCCAGTGTGACTTGCACTTTGGTGATGTCTCCGGAGAGGTAGAAGGAGGTGTTGGGCAGAGCCACTTGGGTATAGAATACCGATGTGGTGCGGCCGAAGGTGGTGTTGTTGATGGTGCCCACGACGCCATGGGAGAATCCTACGGTGAGCATGGTGTCCTCTATCTTGCTCCAGGAACGGTTGGCGTAGAGGGTGTCGTCAATACCATTGTAGAGGGTGCGGGGGTCGGTGAGGTTGATGCCCAACTCAGTCTCCTCGTCGGTACATGCTGTTGTGAGGAAGAAGGGGAGCAGGAGGAGGGCCAGAAGGCTGCCTTTAAGGAAAGGCTGTTTAGTGATGGTGTGGTTCATTTAGTTTTCGAATTTGCTGATGCCCACGATGGTGTCGTAAAATTTATTGATGCGGGGGTAGAATTCGGCGGGGTCTTCTACGTAGTCGAGTACGTTGCGTTTGTTTTCTTTGGCGAAGGCCACCAACTCGGGGTGCACATTGGCGGAGCCTATGATGACACCATGAGAGTATGTGATGGCTGCCTTCATGAGGCCGAGGTAGTCGGTCTGCCCGTAGAGGCGCAGGTCTTTGGCGGTAGCGTTGTCGGTCTTCATTTTGCGCTCAAGGTCACCGCCGATAGGGCCCTCGAAGCGGTCGTCGACGAGGGTGACGATCATCTTGGTGCCGCTGAAGAAGGCGTTCTCCTTGTTGATGCGGCGCAGGTAGAAAGGTACCATGGATGTCATCCATCCGCTGAAGTTGATGAGGTGAGGCTGCCAAGCCAATTTGCGCACTGCTTCGAGGGTACCACGACCGAAGAAGAGCAGTCGCTCGTCGGTATCGGGGAGTGTGCGGTTCTTGTTGTCAACCATATGTGAGCCTTTGATGGCATACTCGTCGTTGTCGATGAAATAGACCTGCATCCTGGCCGTCGGAATGGAGCCCACCTTGATGATGAGCTGGTGGTCACAATTGTTGACGATCAGGTTCATGCCGGAGAGGCGTATCACCTCGTGCAGTTGATGTTTGCGGTCGTTGACGTCGCAGAACTTGGGCATGAACACCCTAATTTCGCGTCCCATCTCCTGCAGTTTGGCAGGGAGGTAACGTCCCAGTGTGGCCTGTTCGTTCTCGCTCGAAAATGGCACAATTTCCTGATTCACATACAGTATTCTACCTTTACCCATGGCTATTGGTTATAATAATTACTAGGTTGCAAAATTAATAAAAAAAATCCGAATAGGCAAATTTTATTATTAAATAATAATAATGGTGATAGAAGATCTCGTGGTGGTAGACGTTTTTGCATAGATGTTGGGTAGGTATTGCTACTTTTGATGATGGCGTGGGAGGAAAATTTGAGGTTCAAGGCAATAAGAATGGAAAAAATCGGTTTATCATCTGTCATGGATATGGACAGCGAAGATATTCTTCTTAGGAGCGACAATGGACGGCGGCTGCTGGATCGTGCGCGCCGCTATTGTGCTGTCGAGGAGCGTTGTCCCTATGATGTTCGAAGGAAGTTGACAGAGTGGGGTGCCGATGAGGGGGAGAAGGATGCTGTGGTGGCCCGTCTGGAGGCCGACGGCTACCTTGATGAGAGACGCTACGCACGGGTATATTGTGAGAGCAAGATGCTGCGTGGTGGATGGGGTCGCCAGAAGGTGCGCTACGAACTACGCCAGAAGGGTGTCTCGCGAGAGGCTATAGAGGAAGGTGTGGCGTCGGTGCCACAGGAAGAATATATGGCGGCACTACGGCGGCAGGTGGAGAAAAGGCTTGGGGAGGGTTTTGTGGAACTGGATGACAAGACAAAAGCATACCTGCTGAGGCGAGGATACGGATGGGATGAGATGGGGAAGCTGGATGTCGATAATTGAAAGAAAGTTTAATAAAAACAAGTAGTTATGAAAAGATTGTTTATTCTTTTTGCGGTTTTTGCCGCAGCAACAGTGGTTTCGGCACAGGAGCAGGGGGCAGCGCAGAAGGCGCCTGAGGGTAAGTGGAGCTCGGTGACCACGCCGGCGCTGAAATTCAGCGAGTCGATGTTCAACAACTGGTCGTCGACGGGTACGTCGCAACTCGATCTCAATGTTACCTTCTTCGGCAACTACAAGTACACCCATCCGCGCTATGTATGGGACAATGTGGCGGATTTGGGTTTCGGTCAGGCCTGGCAGGATCTTGACAATTCGGCGCAGGGTGGTCGTTTTGAGAGCCGTCGCAAAAGTTTGGATAAAATCGACCTTACGTCGTCCATCAGCTGGAAAGCCTATAAGGATTGGGGTGCCAGCTTTTTGGCGAACCTCAAGACGCAGTTCACTAACGGTTACGAATATGCCGGTGCCGGTGACAATGAGGGCAAGCTGGTGTCATCGTTCATGGCTCCCGCCTATCTCACCACGGCACTCTCTTTCGAGTTGAAGAAAACGGATTGGTCGGTGTCGCTGTCGTTCCTCACGGGCAAGACCACTTTCGTCTTCAATGACGACCTCATTGATAGCGGATATACCTATGGTGTTATCCAGGACGACGACTTCTATAATGCCGACGGTACCCTCAATGCTGCGCGAACCTACAACCACGCCTACTTCGCTCTGGGTTCGTACCTCAAGGCGCAGTACCTCAAGAAAGATATCTTGCCGAGCCTTGACCTCTATGCCCGTCTGGAGCTCTTCTATGACTACAAGAAGTCGTCGCACATGGCATGGGACAACATCGAGGATGCTGTGGCCGCTGCTGCCGCCACGGGAACCGCTGCCAATCCCACTGAGACGGAATATAAGCTTGGTGCCGATGAGACGTGGCAGGATTTGGCCGATAAAAGTTGGCTGGAGCGCCGCTTCTTTGAGACGGATATGGATATGGAAGTGAAGCTCGACTATCGCTTCTCGTCACATATTGCAGCCAACTTTGCCCTGAACCTGAAGTGGGATACCGACTTCAGCGGCATGGACAAATGGGGCCATCTGCAGGTATACCAGATGTTAGGCCTGCAGGTGTTCTTCACCTGGAAAAAATAGGGGGGTGTGATTAGTCGCGGAAACGCAGGAGTACAGAGTCGTTGACGCGAAGGCCGAGGAGCTGCGCGAAGGAGCTCTCTTTGATGGCCAGTTCGAGGGCTCCCGTTGCCGATACTGTGAGACGCAGTCGGCGGCGGGGGTCGCTCTGTTTATGCTGCTGGTGATATGAAGCCATGAGTTCCGTCACCTCTTGGTCGCGCACCGTCATGGTGAAATGGCGTCCTCCACGAAGTTTCTCGAACTCGTCGTAGGTCATGCCGAGGTAGGCATTGCCGTAGGGGTCGATGTAGTGGATGTAAATACGGTAGCTGTCGCCCTGAGACAGATATCCTGGTACCGTGCGCTGGAGGAGTGCTGTGGGACGGGGTCCTATGTCGCTGAGGGGGGTGCCTGCCGCCAGGCGCGCCGCTATGGGGACGAAGAGGTTGTAGGCGGCAAAGTTGTAGATGCCGTCCGGCTGCACGGGGATTGCGCAGAGATCCTCTATATCATTGCCGAAGGCCATGGTAGGGAGGCCGTTGTCGCAGCACAGGAAATACTGTCCTCGCACTTTTATGGCGAGGAAAGGATGTTCGGGGGAGTGTTGAGATGCCACGTCGACGATGTGGATGGTGCCTGCGGGGAAAGGCAGGCAGGCGTGTTTGACCACGAAAGTGGCGGCGAGCACGTTGAAAGGATCTATAGCGTGAGCGATGTCCACCACCTGCACCCCCTCGATCATCTGCATCAGCGCCCCTTTCACCATACCTGCGAAGAAGCCCTGAGGGCCCCAATCGGTTGTCAGTGTTACAATTGACGTTCTCATTGCAAGTTGCAAAATTACATTTTTTTTTTCATCCGTGAAAATAAATTTGTATCTTTGCTATTTGGCAATATGCCGATGACAACGAATATCATATTAATCGTCAATATCTTGTAGAAATATGTCATTACTCTCTATACGCGATTTGCATGCTTCGATTGGCGACCGCGAAATATTGAAAGGTATCAACCTCGACATTGACTATGGCGAGGTGCACGCCATTATGGGTCCCAACGGCAACGGGAAGAGCACCCTGGCTGGTGTCGTGGCAGGTAACCCGAAGTATACGGTTACCAGCGGCGAAGTGATCTTCAAAGGGAAGAATATTCTCGAGATGCCTGTAGATGTGCGTGCTGCCGAGGGAATCTTTCTCGGTTTCCAGTATCCCGTGGAGATCCCGGGGGTGAGCATCACCAACTTTATGCGCACCGCCGTCAACGAACAGAGAAAATACCATGGGTTAGACCCTCTTACGGGTGCTGAATTTCTGCGCCTCATGGAGGAGAAGAAGAAAGTGGTGGAGATGACGGCGAGTTTGGCAAACCGCTCTGTCAATGAGGGATTCAGTGGTGGTGAGAAAAAGAAGAATGAGATATTCCAGATGGCAATGCTCAATCCCACGTTGAGTATTTTGGATGAAACTGACTCGGGTCTTGATATCGACGCGCTGCGCATCGTTGCCGGCGGTGTCAATAAATTGCGCTCCAAGGATAACGCCACTGTGGTGATCACCCATTACCAGCGCTTGCTCGACTTCATCGTGCCCGACTATGTGCATGTGCTTTATGAGGGACGCATCGTGAAGACAGGTCCCAAGGAGTTGGCCCTGGAGCTGGAAGAGAAAGGCTACGACTGGATTAAAAAGGAGTTAGGGGAATGATACGCAAAGACCAACTGCCTCGTATATGGGACGACGATTGGAAGTGTGCCGATGTCCCTGCGTTGCTCACCGTGACGGGTGCCAGCACACCGTTGGTGGAGTGCCACGACGACAACAGGTCATTGTTCCTGCTCGACTCTCAAGACAAAGGTTATGCCATTCAGGATGAGGTTTCATCCCGTCGTGTGGTGCTGGAAGCCGGAGCAAGTATGTCGCTCTACCGTCTGCAGTGGCACACGGGGAGTGAACGGCACCTTTATGATCTGGAGGTGGAGATGCACGAAGGAGCCGAGCTAAAGATATGCACTATTACGCTGGGCGGTGGCCATGTGCGCAATAATATTGTCGTTCGCATGAAGGGCGAACACTGCCGGTTGGAGGCTAACGGGCTATACTTGATGGATCGTGAAGAACAGTGTGATAACTACATCTTCGTAGAGCATGCCTGCCCTAATTGCACCAGTCACGAACTGTACAAGGGTATTATTGATGACTCGGCACGTGCGCGTTTCAATGGTCATGTGCTCGTGCAGGATGGCGCTGTGAAGACGGAGGCCTTGATGACCAACCGCAATATACTGCTCACCGACAAAGCACATGTCGACACACGTCCTTTTTTGGAGATCTACAACGATGATGTGAAATGCTCACACGGCAGTACCATAGGCCAGCTCGACGAACAGGCCAAGTTCTATCTTATGACGCGTGGTATTAGCGAGAAGACCGCTGTCACGATGCTGAGTTACGCTTTCTGCGATGAGGTGATACGTTCCATCAGTATTGACACCCTTCGCGACACCGTGGGAGATATGGTGAAGAAGCGTCTGCATGGTGAACTCTCCTCCTCGTGTGCCGATTGCGCTATTGCCTGTGCGCATCCCTGCAACGGTCATGATGCCCATTTTGATATTGATGCCAGTAAGCTCTGAGGGGTAGAGGTTTGTGGTTTACAGAGGAAAGATTGTTTTTGAGATTGAGTGCCGATGATATAATAGAGACTTCGTGGAGGCGCAACCTGTTGGTTGTGGTGTTTTTCGTTTGGTCTTTGTTGTTCTCTAATTTCTCTTATGCGCAATGCGGCGTGAAGGTGAAGGGGGCGCATCAAAAAGACTTTGATCGCTCGCTTGCCCTCTATCACCGAGGGAATCTGCGTGAGGCATCGCAGTTGATGCGACGTGTGGCACAGCGCAACCCCAAGGCTGCCGAGCCCCAGTTTTGGTTGGGGATGTATGCTGTCGCCAATGGGTATAATGCTGTGGGTATACGCCGCTATTTTGGTCGCTGCCTCGAGCTATGTCCTAGCTATCCTGATGCCCGTGCCCACTACTACCAGGGCGTTATTTTCTATACCGACCGGCACTATGACGAGGCGGTGACGGCTTTTGATACTTATTTTTCACTTGCCAATGCCACCGACGATTCGTCGCAGCTGGTGGTTTACAATGACGCATCGGCCTACTTGCATTGGTCGCGTTTTCTGGCTGACGCTGAGCTACAACGAGTACCCTTCGATCCCGAGGTGCTGAAGGGCGTCAGTGGGCGACGTGATGAGAATCTGCCCTATATTACCCCTGACGGTCGTCGTTGCTACTACCTTCGCCAGGTTGCCGAGCGACGTAACCCTGCCAGCGTCTATACCCCCGATGTGGAGCGTACATCATGGCGGTTGTTCTATAGTGACTGGGTTGATGGTGACAGCACTTTCGGTCCTGGTAAGGAACTTCCACCCCCTTTCAACCAGGGAGCTCCCGAGGGTAGCATCACTGCTACGGCAGATGGTTCCACGCTTTTCTTTTCGCGCATTGTGACGGAAGGGGGCTATGCCAATAGCGATATCTACACCGCACGTTGCGATGCTTCGGGACGTTGGACGATAGAACCCTTGGGAGGAAATGTCAACGGTAGCCGCACCTGGGAGTCGCAACCATCGGTGTCGTCCGACGGCCGGTGGCTCTACTTCGCCTCCAACCGAAAAGGAGGAATGGGAGGTACGGATATCTGGCGTTGCCACCGTCTGCCTAATGGTGACTGGAGCCGTGCAGAGAATTTGGGTAGCTCGGTGAACACTGTTGGCAACGAGCGATTTCCTTTTCTGCATGCCGACGGCCGTAGCCTCTACTTCGTTTCCGACGGTTGGCAGGGATTTGGCGGTTATGATTTTTATTTCATCACGCTTGGTGAGGGGGCCGACGCTGTGCCTACCAACATGGGACTCCCCATCAACAGCGAGGATGATGAGCTCTGCCTCGGTGTCACCCCTGATGGTCGACGTGCTTATTTCCCCGGTCGCCTCGAGACATCGCGTAGCCGAGACATACTGATTTTTGACCTCTACCCCGCCGCGCGTCCGGTTGCCATGCAGTGCTGCCGTACGAGGGTGGGGGAGCGTGATACGGCTTTTATGCTTCCTCTCCGTGGTCGATCTGTGCTTTCTGTCGCGCGACCGGGTGCGTTGCCCCTGGTGGCGATGGTGCAGGCACGTGATTTTTCGGCGGGAGGACGTTACCACGACGCGATGCCCTTGCCACTGCCTACTGACTCGGTGGTATCGCTGGCTGTCACCATGCTGCCAGGGAGCCGACTGACGGACGACGACGAGCGGCTGTTGGATGCTTGGGCGGCATGGCTTATTGACCATCCTCGTGTGCAAGTGGAGATAGGCTGTCCGAAAGTTACGGATGCAAAAGCCATCTATCGCTACCTTGTCGATCATAAGAAACTACGTGCTGAGCGAATTAGCTATCAAGGAGGCACCGCATTTACCCATCCCCAAATACGTCTGCTATGCAATCTATAATGCGCGTTCTGCGCTATCTGAAATATTTTCCTGGGCAGATAGCTCTCAATGGGCTCTTCAACCTGCTTCATGTGCTCTTTAACTTAGGTAGTTATGTGCTCATAGTGCCTTTCGTTGAGTTGATGTTCGGCATCGGGGATGTGCCAGAGATGGAGCCTACTCTTTCTTTTGACCAAGAACATGTGGTGGGTTGGGGATTGTGGCACCTTTACCATTACAAAGATGCGATGGGTATCTGGTGGTGTCTGATGGTGCTGTCGGGAGGCTACTTGGCATGTTCGCTGCTTAGCAACCTGTTCCGTTTCCTGGCATCTGTGGCTATGGTGAGGGTGAATAACGGCGTGGTGGAGCGTCTGCGCAACGATGTCTACCACAAGATCACCATCTTGCCGGTGTCGTATTTTGGCAGCAAGCGGCGAGGAGACATCATCAGCCGTATGTCCAACGATCTTTTTGACATCAGTTGGTGTATCGAGAATCTGCAGTCAATATTGAAGGACCCCATCCACATTATTGTTTTTACCTTCATCTTGGTTTTTGTGTCGTGGAAGATGTTCCTGCTCTTTCTTGTGGTGCTGCCACTGGGGGTGTGGATGATCAGCCGTGTGGGCAAGGTATTGAAACGTCGCTCGCAGCGAGGACAGAATGAGCTGGGGAGGGTGATGACCATCCTCGAGGAGTCGCTGGCGTCGTTACGTGCCATCAAATCGTTTGGTAGAGAGGAGCGCCTTGCGGAGCGTTTTCGGCGCACTAATGCTGCGTATGCCAAAACGATGGTTAAGGTGACGCGCAGCCGTGAATTGTCGGCGCCCTTGTCGGAGGTGTTGGGTACGCTGGCCCTTGATCTTATTCTGCTCATTGGTGGATGGCAGGTGATAGACGGCTCCATACAGCCCTCCATCTTCATCTTCTTCGTTATTATCTTTGCCCGCATCATACCCCCCTTCAATTCGCTCATCAAGGCCTACAATGTCACAGTGAAGGCTAATGCTTCTGCGGCACGTTTTCTTGAAATTCTCGATGCCGATGAACTTATTTTAGAGAAGCCCGGGGCTCCTATGCTGCAAGGTTTTTATGACAAGATAGAATTCCGCGATGTTAGCTTCGGCTACCAGAATCAGAATAAAAGTGGAGGACGGGGAGCAGAAATCGTTCCCGTTCTCTCCCATGTGGATCTCACCATTCCCAAGGGCAGCACTGTGGCTATCGTGGGGCCCTCGGGGGCGGGCAAGACCACTCTCGTGGATCTGTTGCCGCGGTTCTATGACGTTACGGAGGGCATGATTACCATTGATGGTCGTCCCATTGCCGACCTCAATATCAACTCGCTGCGAGCACAGTTCGGTCTCGTGTCGCAGAACTGCATTCTTTTTAATGACACGGTGGCCAATAATATTGCATTTGGTGTGGAGGACTACAAGATGGGCGACATACGTGCTGCTGCGCGAGCCGCCCATGCGGAAGAGTTTATTGACGCGATGCCTGAGGGTTTCAATACCACTATTGGAGACAGGGGTATGAACCTCAGCGGAGGACAGCGGCAGCGCCTCAGTATTGCGCGCGCGCTCTTCCGTAATACTCCTATACTTATCTTGGATGAGGCTACTTCTGCGCTTGATTCTGAAGCCGAGCGCGCAGTACAACAGGCCCTTGATGAACTTATGAAGGGACGTACATCTATTGTGATAGCCCACCGCTTGTCGACCATACGTGATGCCGACCTCATTGTGGTTCTCGACAAGGGCCATATTGTGCAGATGGGCACCCATGATAGTCTTGTTTGTCAGGAAGGGATGTACAAGAAGCTCGTTGACATGCAGTCGTTTACAAAATAAATTTGGTGGGTTGCTTTTTTATTACTATTTTTGCATGCTCTTTTGAGAGGGAGTATAGCTCAGCTGGTTCAGAGCGCCTGCCTTACAAGCAGGAGGTCACTGGTTCGATCCCTGTTACTCCCACCAACATTTAAAATAACAAAAAATATGAAGAAAGTTATCTCTATCCTTGGTTGCGCTCTTTTCGTAGCCGCCATGACTGTCGCTTGCGGCAGCAAGAACACCGAAAACACCGAAGCTGTTGAGACTCCTGCCGAGGAGATCGTTGACGAAGCCGCTGCTGTGGAGGCTCCCGCCGCCACCGAGGCTGACAATAGCGCTATGCTTGCCGCCGCTGCTGAGGCCGGTCAGGCCATCTGTGACTGCGCCAATGGCGATGCTGCCAGCATTGAGAAATGCATGAAGAGTGTTCTCGCCGCCAGCTACAGCGCCTATGAGGGCAATGAGGAGTTCACCGCTGCCGTGAAGAACGCTATCGGTAAATGCGCTCAGGACAAGGCTAAAGCTGCTGCCAAAAAGGCTGTCGACAAAGAGGTCAACAAGGCTGCCAACAAGGCTGCTGAGGCTCTCGCCGGCAAACTTGGCAAATAAGCTAAGATAAAGAACGGAAAAGACAGGTCCACATTATGCGGGCCTGTTTTTATTAATGGATAGTCATGATGCGAATGTCTTTTATTTCGAGGATGCGCTGTGTTGTTGCTGTAGTGCCTGCCATTCTTGTGGCTGCCTGTGGAGGAGAGAAGGCTCCTGCCGATCTTATTCCTGCCGACCGCATGGTGGATTTCCTCACTGATGCTTATCTTCTTGAGGGTTTCTACGCCGTTGAGTCGGAGTATCGCTATGATGCATTGACTCCGGACGTGGTCCGTGCCTACGATGATATCCTTATGCGTCATGGTCTCAATCGGAAGCAGGTGGAGCGTAGCTTCGAATACTATAGTGCTCACCCTGATCTTTACCAGCCTATTCATGATAGTGTGCTGGTGCGTCTGGATGCACGGAGCGAAGGAACAGAGGAAGAGAATGATGAGGTGCTACATATCGAATTATGAGAAAGTGACAAGGATAGATATCATGGGATATAGAAAGAGAGAGGTCAACGTTTGCGTTGACCTCTCTTTTGTTCGCGGTGTTCGTCGGGTGTGTGTATAAGCCATCTGTCGTGGCGATAACGTAGGAACACCGTATCGGTATACGCTTTACGGGGTGTCTTTTTATGGTAGACGGCAAATGCCGTCGTGTCGGAAGTCTGGCGTATCTTCTTGATGTCGATGGTGACGGGTAGGTTGGCCTGGATATGTGCCGAGTCCATATATTGTAGCCAGAACTTGCCTGCCGCTATCGACTGGTCGATACTCTCCTGTGTGCAGTAAAGAGCGGCGCTATCGAGTTTGTATTCCGATGCCGTCATGCAGTAGCTGTAGGCTACCTTCTCTATAGCTTGCTCGGTGGGCGTGCCGGTAGGGGCGCATGCTGCGGTGATCAGCGCCAAGGTGATGATAAGGACAGTGTTCTTCATGGTGGACAAGAAAGGGTGACCGTTGGGGTCACCCTTGTCTGTTTGTTAAGTGAAAGAACTATGATTAGTTGCTCTTTCTGCTTTTGCGAACTTTGCCAGTCACGGTCTTGGTGCCATCTTCGTTGGTGGTAACCTGAACGTCGGAAGCTTTCTCAACTTCATTGCGGCTCTTGCGGACAACGTTGTTGACGGTCTTGGTGCCATCCTCGTTGGTGACGACTTCTTTTTTCACTTCCTCTTTGACAGCCTTGGCGGCCTCTTTGACAGCCTGTTTGGCGGTGGGTTCGGCAGCGACGGTGTCCTCAGCGGGAGCCTGTTCAACCATTTCCTCAACCACGGCGGGCTGTTCTTCGGTCATTTCGGGTTCGGCCTGCTCGGCGGGTTTGCTGTTGCAGGCGACGGTCAGAGCCATAGCGGCAGCGGCCAGGAAAAAGATGTTTGCTTTCATCGTATTGATTTATTAATTTTTTTTTTATTTGGAGGCTTCTACAGCGAAGTTGGCATCTCTTACTTTGGCAGTGAGGGTGTAGTAGTCATTGCCATTGTGGCTCACCTCAGCGTTGAGGTCGGCGGAAACGGTGCCAGTGAGCTGGTCGAAGTCGAGGTCGGTGATTTCGATCATGCTTTCGGGTTTGAACTGCTCGTAGGGCACGCCGCTTTCATCCCAGAAATAGATGTAGTAGTCGGGGTCGTCGCTCATGGTGTAGGTCTCTTCAGAGGCGCCACATCTGATTTCGAGGGCCTCCTCGTCGTTGTGGTAAATATCGACCTCAATCATGTCGGGACCCATGGGGATAACAGAGAGGGTCTCGTTGGTGCTCCAGCTAGTGCCGTTGAAGTTGACGGTGATAGCGTTGTCGTCGTCGTCATCGCTGCAAGCGACAAACATGGTGCCGGCGAGGAGGGCAATGCCCATCAGTTTGAAGATGTTTTTCATTGTGTATTAATTTTTTAGGTGAATAAATAGGTTTGTTTTCTAAATGCAAAGGTACAAACTTTTCGTGACATGGGAGATAAAAAGTGGCGGGAGCTCTCTTTTTAGGATTATTTAAGACTTTGGCTTGCCTGCTGTCCGAGGTGTCGCTGGAGGGTCAAACGGCCAGCGAACTGGGAGCGGACTGGGAGCGGACTGGGAGCGGGGTGCTTGGGGGTATTGGGCGTCAATAAGTTAGTGTATGTTAATTTTGTGTTAAACGTGTTAATGAATCCTAAAATGTTTTTTGGGGGGATTTAGGACTTCTGGTTTTTTACATCCATAGCGTCGCGCAGGCCTGATGCAAGCATCATGAAAGCCAGCACTACCAGCATGATTGCCAAGCCTGGCAGGAAAGCAAGGTAGGCACTGTCAAGGAGGATGTAGCCGTAGTTTTCCTTCACCATCATGCCCCATGACGGCGTGGGGGGCTGCACACCTATCCCGAGGAAACTGAGGCCGGCTTCGAGGAGGATGGCGGATGCGAAGTTGGAAGCTGCCACCACGGTGACAGCCCCCACGGTGTTGGGTAGGACATGGCGCAGGAGGGTGCGTAGCGTGGTGAATCCGAGAGCGCGTGTTGCATCGACGTATTCTTTTTCGCGCAGCGACAGTACCTCGCCGCGGACCACACGTGCAATATCGACCCACATGGTGAGCCCCACAGCAATGAATATTTGCCAGAATCCTTTTCCTAACACGAATGTGATGGCTATGACCAGCAGTACGGTGGGTATCGACCATACCACGTTGATGAGCCACATGATGAGATTGTCCACCCAACCGCCACGGTAGGCTGCCAATGCGCCGAGGCTCATGCCTATGAGCAGTGCGATGAGGATGGCGATGAATCCTACGGAGAGGCTTACGCGCGACCCTATCATGATCATGCTCAGCACATCGCGACCATAGCCGTCGGTGCCGAGGATGAAGGTGCGACGTTCTATGTGTGAACATTGGGTGGATACTGTGATGGGATCGCCGTTATAGGGTGTTGCCACGATGCTGTCATTGATGTACTGCCAAGAAGTGACGGGGATAGCGGTGTAGGGTAGGGGTGTGCCGCTCACCATGCGGCGCAGAGGTCCTGGCTGTTCCGGAGGCTCGGCGATGTCGATGCACAGCATCTCGGCATGGCTGAAGGGCTTGAGGGTGGCGAGTTCGAGGTACTGTTGGTTGCAGTGGGGTGTGGAGTCGGGGGTGATAAGGTAGCCGAGGATGGCCACCAATGCAAAGAGGCCTATCACTACCAGGCTTGCCACGGAGAGTGGGTTTCGCCGAAAGCGACGCCACGCCATACGTCCCAGCGACTGGCCGGAGAGGTCGGCGTAGGAGTGTTTTTTTAGAAGGCGCATATTGGGGGCTTTTCTAAGGTTTGATAGGCTTTTCCAGGATTATAGAAAACCGAGTTCCGCTTTGATGTCGTCGGGTATACGGTCCATGGTCCAAGGAGGATCGAAGGTGAGCTCCACATCGACCTCTTTTACCCCTGAGATGTAGCTGATCATCTGTTTGGCTTCTTGGAACATGTATTCTGCTTCGGGGCAGTCAGGTGCTGTCATAGTCATCAGTACCTTGACGTTAAGGTCGTCGTCAACGTCAATATTATAGATAAGGCCGAGGTCGTAGATGTTGACGGGAATCTCGGGGTCGTAGATGTTTTTGAGGCAATTGACTACTGCGCTCTTTATTGTCTCCTTGTTAGGTTCCATACGATCTGTTTTATCGTGTTTCGCTCTTCACTTTGTAGGCGAGGGCATATACCTTCATTTGTTTCACCATGCTGGTGAGTCCGTTGGAGCGTGTTGGGGAGAGGTGCTCTTTGAGGCCTATAGCATCAATGAAGGCGAGGTCGGCGTTGAGGATATCTTGTGGTGTTTGTCCATTGAGAGCGCGGATAAGGAGGCTGATGATGCCGCGGGTAATGACGGCGTCGCTATCAGCACGGAAGTAGAGGCGGCCGTCGCGTTCTTCGCAGCTAAGCCATACGCGGCTCTGGCAGCCGCGTATGAGGTTGTCGTCGGTTTTGTCTTTTTCGTCTATGACGGGGCACTCGCGTCCCAGATCAATGAGGTATGCGTAGCGGTCGAGCCATTCGTCGAAGTTGGAGAACTCGTCGATGATTTGTTGAGATATTTCTTGGATTGTCATAATCGGGAATGTTGGAGGGTTATTTCGGTGCTTTGTGGATGAGCCATACGGCGGCGATGCCGAAGACGATTTGGGGCAGCAGCACTGCTAAGAAAGGCGAAAGGTCGCCGTTGGTTGCGAAGACGGTGGTAATCTTCATGAAGACGATGAATGAGAATGCTATACTGATGCCTATGGCCAGGTGCACACCTGTTCCGCCACGACTTTTGCGTGCTGCGATAGCCACTCCGATAAATGTCATTACGATGATTGCCAAAGGATTGAGGAGTCGTTGCCAAAGTTCTATGCGTGCCATCTTCACCGTTCCTGTGCCTCGCATTTCCTCGCGTTGGATGTGGCGGATCAGCTGTGGTGTGTTCATGGTTTCCACGCGTTGAGACAGGAAGTTGAGGTCGAGCGGCGTAATATGGAAATCGACGGTGGGATGAGGATCAAAAGTCAACGTTTCCTGGCGGTTACTATCGATGGTGCGCAGTGTGTACTCCTGGCAGTGCCATAGACCGCTGGTGCTGTCGAAGGAGATGACTTCAGCACTTTCGCGACGCATAAGTTGTCCGTCGGGTGCGATTTCTTCGCGACGGAACTTATACCCTTTACCCAATTTTACATCGAAACTTTCGGCATATACCTGCACACCGCGCTCGGTTTGTAGGTGGAAATTGGAGTAGAAATTGGTGTTTTTCGATTTAATATAGTGCTCCTCAAAGTCGATGAGGGTGCGGTTGGAGATGGGAATGACGAAGTTGCCGAGCACCAGCACTGCGAGGGCCACGATGACGGCGCCCTGCATGAAGGGGCGCAACATGCGCTGATAGCGGATGCCGGAGCTCAGAATGGCTACAATCTCACTATTTCCTGCCATTTTGGAGGTGAAGAAAATGACAGAGATGAAGATGAATAGTGGGCTGTAAAGTAGTACGAAACTGGGGATAAAGTTGAGGTAGTAGATGGAAATGATCTGCCACAAAGTGGCGTGATGTTCGAGAAACTTGTCGAGTTTCTCACTAATATCGAAGGTGATAACGATGATGATAATTAGGGCAAGTGCCAGAAGAAAAGTCTTCAGGTACTTGCCCAAGATGTATCGATCAATACGTTTGAGGCTCTGCATCAAAGGATTCCAAAATGTTTCTGGAAGGAGGTGAGGCACTCTAAGGCGTTGGTCTTGACGTGGATGAATTCGTCGATACCATAGCCTTTGTATGTATCTACCATCTCTTTAGGGAAGCCTGCCAGCACGAGACTTTTCACCTTGCCTTTAAGTACTTTGCATACCGGCTCAGTGAGTTCGGCGTATTCGTCGTCGCTAGAGCAGAGCACCACGATATCGGCCTTTGCGTCGAGCGCGGCTTGTGCTCCTTCCTGAGGAGTGGCAAAGCCATTGTTGTCGATGATTTCGTAGCCGGCCACACCGAAGAAGTTGGTGGCGAATCCGGCGCGAGCCTTGCGCATGGTGAGGTTTCCGTAGGTAAGGAGGAATACGCGAGGACGATGTGCTGCCTTCTCGGTAGCCAGACGCAGCTGCTCGAAGGCTTCGGCACCGCGGTAGGGTTTGAGTGTTTTGATCTCGCCATGAAGACTTTCGTTGACTGCATGGTGGGAGGTTACTTTATCACCCATTTTTTCGAGAAGATTGGGGTACTGATTGGTGCCAAGGATGGTCGTCTTACGGGTGGCGATGTCTAGATTGCGTTGGCGAGCAGTTTTCTCAACCTCATCTTGCACAAATCCGGTGCTGATGGCATTGATGTATCCTCCCATCTCCTCCACTTTTACAAAGAGGTCCCATGCTTTGTTTGCGATTTGGTCGGTTAGGTTCTCGATGTAGTAGCTGCCTGCTGCGGGGTCGACGATTTTGTCCATGTAGCTTTCTTCCATGAGTAGCAGTTGCTGGTTACGGGCGATGCGGTAACCGAAATCGTCGGCTTCTTTGTAAGCGTGATCGAAAGGTAGTACGGCGATGCTGTCGACGCCGGCGATGCAGGCGCTCATGGTTTCCGTGGTGCTGCGCAGCATGTTGACATAGGGGTCGTATACCGATTGATTCCATGCGCTGGTGACGGCGTGGATGTAAAGTTTGTAGGGGCAGTCGCACTGCGGCTTATATTGGTCTACTATTTTGCTCCAAAGAAGACGTGCGGCGCGTATCTTGGCGATCTCCATGAAGTAGGTGCTTCCCACGCCTACTTGCAGGACGATGCTGCGTCCCACATGCTCCATCTTGCAACCCATATCGGTCAGGCGTGCCACCATCTCGTTGGCTGCTGCGAGGCCGAAGCCCAATTCCTGCACGATGTTGGAGCCGGCGTTGTGGAGCAGGCTACTTTTTATTGTCAGAACACGGAATTCGGGGAGGTTCTCGTGGGCATATTCTACCAGTTCTTTGGCCATGGACAGGTCGCCGTCGACGCCGCGATGGAACAGTCCATGCTGCAGGGCGTAGGCGAAGAGGTCGAAAGAGCATGATCCGCGCAGTTTGCTGGTGTCGAATCCACGCTGGCGGGCATAGGCGACATACTGTTTGAGCAGATCAAGGTAGTTGTCGGCGCAGGTGAAATGGATGCTTACGGCGTCGAGGTAGATGCCGTTAAGCAGAGTGGCCATATCGGCGTCGTTCTTTATGTGGCAGGCCTCAAAGCCCAGCGCCGTGGCACCACGTTTGAGGGCGTCGAGGGCAGTGGCGTTGCATTTGGCCAAGTCATCACCGCAGATGTCTTGTCGCACTTCCCAGCTGTTGTTGTCGGTGTGCTTTCCGCGATTGTATGGTTTCTC
Organism: uncultured Bacteroidota bacterium; assembly: GCA_902783595.1. Taxonomy (GTDB): domain Bacteria; phylum Bacteroidota; class Bacteroidia; order Bacteroidales; family P3; genus Colimorpha. Next base: position 7,205 of record CACZRR010000041.1, on the reverse strand, counting down.
GCCAGGGTTGCTATCAAGATATTCAAGACCTTCAAGGTCTTCAGCGCGATAGTAAGGCTTTACGTTAAACCCTTCAATGGTGTGCCACACCAATTTTTTGTCGTAGTCGGCACCTTTGAGATCTTTGTTGATCACTTCCTCCCATTTCTCGGTGGATATCGGAGGGAATTCGTCGAACAATTTATTGTTTTCCATTATGTTGTATTGTTTGTTTGCTTATTATATAAGAAGCAAATATACAAAATAAATCAGATTTTGTTCTTTTTTTTGTAAATTTGCATCGCAAAAGGCCCTTTCATGCCAACCACTACAGCTACCATAAAACCCTTTGTCATCTGTAAGGCTTCGGCCGGTTCGGGTAAGACGTTTAACCTTGTGCTGCGCTATCTGCAGTTGGCGTTGTCGGCAGGTGAGGAGGGTGTTAATAGCCGTTTCCGCTCCATATTGGCGATTACATTCACCAACAAGGCGGCCAATGAGATGAAGGCGCGTATCCTCACCTCTCTTGCTGCTATTGCGGAACATGGTGTTGAGGCGCCCATGGGGGGGGCATTGCTTGCTGCTCTCAATGATATGCCTTCCTTCCCCCGAAGGCCGCTGGACGGTGCTCGTCTGGCAACTCTTGCTGCTACCCTTCATTCTGCTATTCTCCATCGTTATGCTGATCTCTCGGTGTGCACCATCGATAGTTTTATGCATCGCATAGTGCGTACCTTTGCCCATGACCTAGGGCAGTCACCTTCATTTGAGGTGATGGTTGAACAGAACGAATTGCGTGAAAAAGCGGTCTCGCAGCTTATTGCTTTGGTTGGAACGGAGGGTAATGAAGATCTGACGCGTGCTCTTGAGCAGTTTGCTGTGAGTAGGATGGAGGAAGGCAAAGGTTTTGAGGTCTCTTCCTCGCTATATGACCTCTCTGAGCAGCTTTTCTCCGAGGCCTCTGCCGAGCCTTTGCGGCGCCTTGCGAGGCTGTCCATGTCGGACTTTACCTCGTTGCACCGTACCCTCACTCATGCCAATCGGGCCTACGAGCAGCAGCTTGCTGCCATTGGCCGCGAGGCGATTGCGCTTCTCACTGAAGCTGGTATTCTGGCTGAACAGTGCGATTATGGTCGCAATGGTTTTTATGGTTACTTTTCCCGTTTAGCATCGGGTACTATCGCTCAGCCTACAGCGCGAACACGTGCTGTTTTCGAAGATTCTGACTATTGCGGAGCGCGTTTTTGCAAGGGCAGGAAGGTCCTTCCGGGAGCTGATGCCATAGCTCCGCGCCTTCTCGCGCTTTACCGAGAGGCAGAAAGGCTCACGGCGGTGCCGCTGGTTGATTATAACACACGTAAACTTGTCTTACAGAATCTTTTTTCGCTGGCGCTCCTCGGGCAACTTGATGTGCAGTTGCATAGCTATACCCGTGACAATGAGATACTCCATCTTTCTGATTTCAATAAGCTCATTGCCGGTGTGGTGGAGCAGTCGCCGACGCCGTTCTTATATGAGCGCCTGGGAAGTCGCTACCGTCACTTTCTCATTGATGAGTTCCAGGATACATCGGTGCTGCAGTGGCATAATTTGGTTCCACTGCTTGACAATGGGGTGTCGCAGGGGTACCGTTCGTTGGTTGTGGGCGATGCCAAGCAGGCTATCTATCGGTTTCGGCAGGGTGATGTGCGCCAGTTTGTAGCTCTTCCCGCTATCGATGGCCTCGCTCATCCCGCCCTTGCGCTGACAGATCCACGCAACTGTGAGGAGGTGGTTCTCGACATAAATTACCGAACGGCGCCAGCGGTGGTTGATTTTAACAATCGATTTTTTTCATGGGCTTTGCGTAATCGTTTCGGCGACGTTTCGTTGGCGCAGCGAATCTATGTAGGTGACGCTGATACTCCCGAAGGGGAGGAGTCTTTGCGTCAGAAGGCCTTGGAGGGCGATGGCCATCTGAGGGGTCACGTTGAGGTTTCCTTCGTAGATAACGATGATAGCGGAGCGCTCTGCCAGCGGGTACTTGACACAATTCTCGACCTTGTTGGTAACCGAGGGTACACCTATTCTGATATCATGGTGCTTGCCCGGTCGCGCCGGCAGTTGGCTGCCCTTAGTGCCTACATACTATCCCATAGTCAAGTGCCTCTCGCTTCTGCAGAGTCGTTTTATCTTCGCAATAGTGATGCCGTTATGGCGCTCATAGCCGGCCTACGGCTACTTGACAATCCTGCCGACCGCACCGCTGCTGCCGATCTGCTGTATCGCCTACAGTCATTGGGACTACTGCCTATCGATGCTGAGGAATGTCTTTTACAGAAGACTAATCCCGACATTGCTGCCACCCTTCATCGTGCCGGGCTCACGTTCAATGCACCCTATCTCCTTGCTCTCAGCCTCTATGATTGTTGTGAGCAGATGGTGCGAGACCTTCATCTTGACGCTTTCGATAATGCTTATCTTGCCGCCTTGCTTGGTAAGGTTGCATCTTTCTCGCTCCATCGCACTCGAACGTTGGCTGAATTTCTGCTGTGGTTCGACGAGCATCCCGACCTTTCTGCCTCCACCTCCGAAGAGTTGGATGCTGTGCGTATGCTTACTATTCATAAGGCCAAAGGGTTGGAATCCCCTGTTGTGATCTGTCCGTTCTTCCCAACAATGCATCACCCCCTTAATCTTTGGGTTGATGTGGCAGAGAAAGTTCCCGAAGCCTCGCTTCCGGTGGCCTATCTTTCTCTGCCCAAGGATACTCCTTCCCGCTTTGATACAGATCGGCAGTGTGAGGTGGAGTCAGAGGCTGTTGATGATCTGAACCTTCTCTATGTGGCTTTCACGCGTCCCAAGGAGCAGTTGTTTGCCTTTGCCGCAGAGCCAAAAGCCTCTTCCGGGGAAAACTCTTATGCTCGCCTCCTTTACGACTTCTGTCGTGATACCTCTCATTACGGTGATTCCGATATTGTTCACAAAAAGGAAATGCCCACATCATCCTCAACGGTGGCGATACACACACTCTCTTACGCCGATTGGGCCACCAAGGTGCAGGTGGCATCGCCTGCAGAGCGTGCACTCACACCCATGGTAGAGGAGAAGATTCGTTTTGGCATCTATGTGCATGAGTTCTTCGCAGCCATTCGCTATCCCGACGATATTGATACAGCTCTCACGGTCCTTGCTGCTTCAAATACGATCAGCGACCAAGAAATATCCGACCTTGCGCAATTGGCCCGTGCTGTCACAAGTCATCCCTCCACAGCGCGCTTTTTTAACCCCGCATACACCGTTAAAAACGAATGTGACATCACAGACGGGAGACAGACCTTCCGTCCCGACCGCATTGTTATTACACCCACCGAGACATGGGTTGTTGATTTTAAAACGGGTGTTGATCTCGGAGAGCAGCATGACAAGCAGGTGCTATCTTACTGTAATGTGCTCGCCGCTATGGGCTACCCTTGCGTGAGTGGATGGCTGCTCTACCTCACTCCGGAGTTAAGGTTGCGGCAAGTGTGAAAGGATTTTTAACAAAAAAGTGTTGATGATATGTTTTTTTTTTGTATTTTAGCGGTGCAAAAGATGGCGTCGGATGGTGCCATGAAAAGCAGGCAAATAATTAAAAAACAATAATATGGAACTCAAGAAAAATCCGAAAGCCGACCTTGAAAAGCGTAGAGGTCTCTATCTGGAGATTGGCCTGGTGGTGATTCTTGCAGCCTCCCTGGTGGCCTTTAATATTAAATCTTACGATGCCGAGGAGACCACCATCATCCAGCGTGATGCTGTACAGGAGGAAGAAGAGATTATCATCCAGACACAGGAACAGGAACTGCCGCCACCTCCTCCCCCCGAGGCTCCTGAAGTGACCACTGAATTCGAGGTGGTGCAGGATGATAAGGAAATTGAAAATGAGCTTGTTGTCAACGCTCAGGTTGACGAGGATACCAAAAATATTGAGATTACTCCTGTGAAAATTGAGGAGGAAGAGGAAGAGGAGGATGTTCAGATTTTCACTGTTGTGGAGAATGATCCAGAGTTTCCTGGCGGTATGGAGGCCCTCTACAAGTACCTTGCTCAGAACATCAAGTATCCGCAGCTTGCTCGCGACAACAATATCACTGGTAAGGTCTATGTGACCTTCGTGGTTGAGCGTGACGGTAGTATTGCTAATCCCCGAGTCCTGCGCGACATCGGAGGTGGTTGTGGTGCCGAAGCTATCCGCGTTGTCAAGTCCATGCCCAAATGGACACCCGGCAAACAGCGTGGTAAAGCTGTTCGTGTGCAGTTTAACTTGCCTGTCAACTTCCAGTTGCAGTAACAGTTAGAAACTACAAGCCAATATAGAAGTTGAGGCATTCTTGTGTCTCAACTTCCTTTTTTCCGACCTTTATGATCAGTGTCAATAACCTCTCTGTTCAGTTTACCGGTACAAATCTTTTCGACCACGTAACCTTCAATATCGGCGATCACGAGCGCATAGGGTTGGTGGGCATGAATGGTGCTGGCAAGTCTACACTACTGAAAATCCTTTGTGGCAGGCAGGAACCCGAAAGTGGTACCCTTGTCATCGCTGCCGGTCAGACGGTAGGCTATCTGCCCCAGGAGATGGTGCCCGACAGCGTAGGTACGGTGCTGCAGGAGGCGCTGACGGCTTTTAGCCAGGTCGATGACCTCGAGCGCGAACAGGAGCGTCTCACGGCTGAAATTGCCGCGCGCACCGATTACGACAGTATTGAATACACGCGGCTACTTGAGCGTCACAATGAAGTGACTGAGCACCTGGCCATGATTGAAGGTAGTCGTCGGCAAGAGCAGGCCGAGAAGGTGCTGCTTGGTCTTGGCTTCAAGCACTCGGACTTCGAGCGTCCTGTATCTGTTTTCAGCGGTGGTTGGCAGATGCGCGTGGAACTGGCCAAACTGTTGCTGCGCCACCCCGACTTCCTGCTGCTCGACGAACCTACAAACCACCTTGACATTGTCTCCATCCAGTGGCTGGAGAACTACCTCGCTAGTTATTCAGGTGCAGTAGTACTCGTCAGTCATGACCGTACCTTTTTGGACAATATCACCAAGCGCACCATTGAGATTACCGCTGGACGTATCTACGACTACAAATGCTCCTATAGTGAGTATGTCGTCCAAATGCAAGAACGGCGTGCCAGCCAAATGGCGCAACTCACAAACCAGCAGCGACAGGTGGCGCAAATTGAGGCTTTTATTGAGCGATTTCGCTATAAGGCCACCAAGGCCAAACAGGTGCAGAGCCGCGTGAAGATGCTTGAACGTATGGAGGAAATAAGGATTGACGAGGTCTCGACAGAGAGCATACATTTCCAGTTTCCGCCGGCGCCACACAGTGGTAAGATTGTTGTCGAGGCGCAGCACCTGGGCAAGGCCTATGGCGACAATCAGGTATTCGACGGCGTCGACTTCCTGCTCACCGCTGGTAGGAAGGTGGCCTTCGTGGGTCGCAATGGCGAAGGCAAGTCGACCATGGCCAAGATCATCGTGGGTGACATCAACGACTACACCGGCACCTTTCGCCTCGGCGCAGGGGTGCAGCTCGGCTACTATGCCCAAAACCAGGCTGCCATGCTTAATCTCGAGAAGACCGTCTTCGAGACCATTGACGACATCGCCCAGGGGGACATCAGGCCCAAGATTCGCAACATCCTCGGAAGTTTCCTCTTTGGAGACGACGATGTCGACAAGAAAGTCAAAGTGCTCAGTGGTGGTGAGAAGGCACGGTTGGCTTTGGCCAAGCTGTTGCTCACGCCTAGCAACCTCCTCATTCTCGACGAGCCTACCAACCACCTCGACATGAACTCGAAGGATATTCTCAAGAATGCCCTGCTGCAATACACTGGCACGCTCATTGTCGTCAGTCATGACCGCGACTTCCTCTGTGGTCTCACTGACGAACTCTACGAGTTCCGTGACGGTGCTGTACATGAGTTCAAGGGCGACATTATGGAGTTTCTGGAAAACAGTCAGAATATTCAGAGTACTCAGAATAATCAGAGTATTCAGAATAATCAGAAGGTCCCTACAGCCTCCAAGCAGGCTTACGAGCAGAGCAAAGAACGTGAACGAGAACGCCGCAGGTTGCAAAATGTCGTCAAACAAAAAGAGCGGGAGATAGAGACCCTCGAGGCTGAGATAACGGCGCGTGATGCAATTTTGGCCACAGGTGCTCCTCAGAGTGCTGATTTCTATAAAGAATACCAGGCTCTCAAAGAGCAACTCGAAGAGAAGATGGGCGAGTGGGAGGAAGCTGTTATCGCTGCGGAGGTTTAGACGGCCTCGCCGGCGGCGTGGGCGGTGGAGAAGGCGATTTGGAGGTTGTAGCCGCCGGTGTCGGCGTCGAGGTCCAGCAGCTCGCCGACGATGTAAAGGCCTTTGACGAGGCGGCTCTCCATGGTCTTGGGGTTCACCTCCGCCAGCGACACGCCGCCTTGGGTGACCACGGCCTCGTTCCAGTCGTGGGTGCCTTTCAATGTGAATTTGATGCCCTTCAGCCAGTCGCGCAGGCGACGGCGTTCTTCACCGGAGATCTGGTGCAGGCGTTTGTAATATTCTATATGCAGTTGTTTTAGCGCCAGCGGTATCAGTTCGGCAGGCAGCCATAAGCGAAGGGCGTCGTTGAAGACACGTGTGCCGTTGGTGTCGATGTCGGAGAGCAGGCGTCTGTCAAGCTGTTCGGGAGAAAGGGCGGGCTTCAGGTCCAGCGATGCCGTGAGCGTCTCGCCACGGTGAAGGCAACGGCTGGCGATGCGGCTGGCACTTAAAACTATAGGTCCCGCCAAACCATCTTTGACGAAGGTCATCTCGCCGAAAAAATCTTTCCCTTCGACCGTCAGTTTCACGTTCTTCAGTTGAAAACCCACCATCTCCTCTGGAATCATCTCCTCGCATTTGAGGGCCACGAGTGAAGGGACGGGTTCGACGACAGCATGTCCCAGCTCTTGGGCCATGCGGTAGCCTGCACCGGTAGAGCCTGTGGTGGGGTAGGAGAGACCACCTGTGGCAAGGACGATGTGTCGGCAGGGGATGCGCTCGCCTTTCTCTAGAATGACGGCGGTGGCTTGGCCTTCAAATGTTTCTATGCTTTTGACGGTGGTATTCTTGCGGATGGTGACGTTGGAATTCTGCTCCAGTTCGCCGATGAGGGCGAGGAAGATGTCGAGCGCTTTCCCGCTGGCGGGGTAGACGCGGTTGCCGCGTTCCACCGT
>CACZRR010000040.1 GCA_902783595.1 uncultured Bacteroidota bacterium | reverse complement strand
TGGGCGGAGAGGATGACGCCCGTGGTGGCGCAGACGCGGCTGAGTTCCTCGACGGCCATGCCGTACATGATGTTGGTACCGCCGGCACCACCATATTGGGTGGGGATAGGGATACCCATCAGTCCTATTTTTGCCATTTTCTGGACAGTCTCCATGGGGAAACGCTCCTCTTCGTCGACTTCGGCGGCGAGGGGTTTGACTTCCTTCTCTGCAAACTCGCGGATCATCTGCAGGAAGAGTTCTTCTTGTTTGGTGTAGCTAAAATCCATAATTCTCTTTATTCTAGGTTGCCCTAGGATGTCCTAGGAAGCCCTAGGATGTCCTAGGAAAATTATTTTACTGCAATCGTCTCAATCTCGACCAGGACGCCCATGGGGAGGCCCTTCACGGCAAAGGCGGCGCGTGCGGGGCAGTCGGTGTTGTAGTACTTGGCGTAGACCTCGTTCATGGGTTTGAAGTACTCCATATCGGCGAGCAGGCAGGTGCTCTTGACGACATCCTGGAAGGTGTAGCCGGCCTCGTCGAGGATGGCCTTGATGTTCTGCATGACCTGTTCGGTCTGTGCGGTGATGCCTTCGGGGACCGTCTTGGTGGCGGGGTTGATGGGAATCTGACCCGAGATGTAGAGGGTGTTGCCTGCCTGGACAGCCTGGCTGTAGGGGCCGATGGCCGCGGGGGCATTGGGGGTGTTGATGATTTTTTTCATTTTTTTATGGGTGTTTTTGTTGTTCTCAATGAGGGTGCAAATATACAAATTTTTTTAAGAATGGCGGAAAAAAACTTTTTTTCTTTCGTATAATGAGACTATTATTTTTTTTTATTATTTTTGCCACCTCAAAAATGAGCATACAATAATCCTAAAATTCAGAATAAAATGACTATCAAGGTTTGTGTTGGCAGTTCGTGTCACCTGAAGGGTTCCTATGAGGTGATTGAGGCCTTCAAAGAGGTGCTGAAAAAGTACGATGTGGAGGATGTGATAGAGCTGCAGGCAAGTTTTTGTTTGGGCCATTGTGCCACGGGTGTCACAGTGATCTATGAGGGTACCGAGCCTGCCGCTCGTGGTCCCCAGGTGGAGGAGACCCCTGAAGGGTTCTTCATACATGGCGTCAATGCGGGCAATGTGGAAGAGCTTTTTGCCACCGAGATATATCCCAAGCTGGGGGTGGCGTGACGATTTAGGCTCTTGATTTTTAAATGGAAAATACAGAGAAGAAATGTCGGAATATTTGGAGTTTAAGCCTGTCCGCTGTAAGGACTGCTACCGCTGTCTGCGGGAGTGCCCGGTGAAGGCTATCAACATTAAAGACCATCATGCCCAGATTATCGAGGAGCATTGTATCCTCTGTGGACATTGTACCAAGGTCTGTCCGCAGCATGCCAAGGTGGAGCACAGCGAGCTCGACGTGGTGCGCGCCATGCTGAAGAGTGGTGACCGTGTTGCCGCCACCGTTGCTCCTTCCTTCATCAGCAGCTTGGGACAGGAGGACTTCACGGCGCTCCATATTGCCCTTGCCAAGTTGGGTTTTGCCATCGCCGAGGAGACCGCAATAGGCGCTCAGGCCGTCACCGAAGAGTACAAGCGTGTGCTTGCCGGTGGCGAGATGCGTAACTTCATCACCTCTGCCTGTCCTGCCGCCTGCCGCCTGATACAGATGTACTATCCCATGGCGTTGCCCTACCTGGCTCCTGTCGATTCGCCCATGGTGGCGCATGCCAAGATGCTGCGCAAGAACAGTCCCGATCTTAAGATTGTCTTCATAGGTCCCTGCATCGCCAAGAAGCGTGAGGCCGACGAGCATGGTATCGATGCTGTCATCACCTTCGAGGAACTGCAGCAGCTATTCGAGGAGAATGGCATCGATTTTGCCAATATCAATCATCTTGCTGTTACGCAGGACAACCTGGGTGCCAACCGTGCCAAGGGTTACCCTGCCACAGCAGGCATCATACGCTCATTTGATGCCCTTCCCGAGGGCTACCGGTATATGTCGGTCGACGGTGTGGATCGTCTGGCCGAAGTGTTGGAGAATATAGAGAACATGGATCATGTGTTCATCGAGATGAATGTGTGTCCAGGGGGCTGTATCAATGGTCCCTGCTCCATAGTGCGAGAGGGTGGTGTTGTGAAGGCGGAGAGCGATATCAATGCCTATGTGGACCGTGAGATGGCTACGCGCAGGCACACTCCCGCTCCCGATGCTGGTGTGAGTTTGTCCTATGCCCACCCGCGTTTGCGCGCCAAGAGTCGTCCGGCTACCGAAGCGGAGATAGAGGATGTGCTGCATCGCACCGGCAAATTCACCAAAGAAGATGAGCTGGATTGTGGCGCCTGCGGTTACCGCACCTGCCGCGAGAAGGCCTGGGCGGTGGTCAACGGCTATGCCGACATCGATATCTGCCTTCCCTACATGCGCAAGCGCGCCGAGAGTTTGGCTATCGACATTGTGCGCCATTCGCCCGAGGGTGTCATTATCGTCGATCCCGATATGAACATCTTTGATATCAATGCTTCCGCCATGGCGATGCTGGGTCTGCAGGGCACTCCCGAGAACGTCAAGGGACGTCCTGTTGCCGAGAGCTTCCAGCCGATCGACTTCTACAACGCCTATTCGCGCAAGATGCGTGTCGAGAATCCGTGCATCCATATCCCCGCCACGGGTCGTTACCTGAGTCTCACTGTCAGCCTTCTGGGCGACCAGAATCTGCTCTTCGGACTTATGAAGGACATCTCGGACTCTGTGAACTACGACAAGAAGCTCGAGAAGGTGCGCATGGACACCATCAGCACCACGGATGAACTTATTATGAAGCAGATGAGGGTGGCACAGGAGATCGCCTCGCTGCTTGGCGAGACGACGGCGGAGACCAAAGTGGCCCTCTTGAAACTGAAGAAATCCCTCTCCGACGGCAAGGGGGACCTTGGCGTCGACGGTCGTCCCACCGACTGGAAAACGGCGAAAGTGTGAAATATTTAAGGGCTAAAATCTAAAGAGATGGCAAAGCATTGCGTTGAATACGGATATACCTCATTGAATCACTATGGAGAGGAGCTCTGTGGTGATAATGTGGAGATCAGTGTGCAGGAGCAGCCCTCTGCTGACGGCGGCGAGCCGGAGAGATGGACCACCCTTGTGCTTGCCGATGGCTTGGGTAGCGGCGTGAAGGCCAATATCCTTTCCACACTCACCAGCAAGATCTTGTGCACCATGGTGGCCGGAGGGGCCGATATGGAGGATTGTGTGGGCACCATCATCCAGACGCTCCCCGTCTGCAAGGAACGCCAGGTGGCCTATAGTACCTTTTCCGTCATACACGTCAATGAGCGCGGCGAGGGGCACCTTTTCGAATTTGACAACCCAGAGGCCATCTGGTACCATCAAGGCCACACCGCCGACCTGCAACGTAACGAGCTGGTGATCTTCGATAAGAAGGTCTATCACTCCGACCTCCATCTCGACGAGGGTGACATGGTTTTCGTTATGAGCGACGGTACTATCCATGCCGGTATCGGTCAGATGCTCAACTTTGGCTGGCAGCGTAAGGATATCATGGCCCATCTCGATCATTACATCGATTCCCATATGTCGGCACGCGCTGCCGCTTGCCTGCTGGCGTCGGCCTGCAACGACCTCTACCTCGACAAGCCTGGCGACGACACCACCGTTGCCGCCGTGCGCTTCTGTCCGCGCTGCGAGGTGCACATCATGGTGGGACCTCCCGTCGACAAGGAGCGCGACGCAGAGTATGTGCAGCGCTTCATGGACGGTGCCGACAAGCGTATCGTCTGCGGTGGCACCACCTCGCAGGTTGTGGCGCGCTGTTTGGGCCGTCAGTTGAAGACCTCTTTCGACTTCCCCGACAAGGATGTGCCGCCCATCGGCTTTATTGACGGTATAGACCTCACCACCGAGGGTGTCATCACCTTGCGCCGTCTTGTGGCGTTATCCGAGAAATATGTGTCGGCAAAAGACCTCACGCCCAAGACCTACGCCAAGAAAGACGGTGGCTCGCTGCTTGCCAACATTATCTTCGAAGAGGCCACACATGTCGTTTTCTTTGTCGGCCAGAACGTCAACGCCGCTCATGCGGGTCTCGAGATTGACATCACCATGAAGCTCAAGCTTGTGGAACATATCGCCGCCAACCTCCGCCAGATGGGCAAGGTGGTGACCGTTAACTATGATTAGGAAGAGAAAAGAATAATAAATATGGAACAGAAACTTTTTGATACTAACGTACAGTGGATTAAGTACAGGGTGCTCAAGGAGGTTATTCGCCGTGCCTACGAGGGAGGCCTCGAAGATGCCTACACCATTCCCCGCGCCATTGCCCCGGGTCCCAAGCCCGACACGTGCTGCTGCATCCACAAGGAGCGTGCTGTGTTGATGGACCGTGTACGTCTGGCTATGGGAGGGAACAAAGAGAACCCCAATGTTGTCGAGGTGCTCTATGAGGCTTGCGACGAATGCCCTGCCGGCGGCATGATGGTGACCGACGTATGCCGCGGATGCCTTATGCACTCATGCAAGGAGGTCTGTCCCAAGGATGCTATCACCATCGTTGACCACCGTTGCCATATCGACAAGAGCAAGTGTATCGAGTGCGGTAAATGTGCCGCCGCATGTCCCTACAGTGCCATCATCGCCCAGCGTCGTCCCTGCATCAAGAGCTGCAAGGTGAAGGCCATCAGCATCAACGATGAGGACAAAGCTGTCATCGACAACTCCAAGTGTATCTCCTGCGGTGCCTGTATCGTCAGCTGCCCCTTCGGTGCCATCAGCGACAAGAGCCTTGTCCTTGATATCATCAAGATGCTCCAGGGTTCCGCCGACAATACCAAATACCGCGTCTATGCTGTCATAGCCCCCGCTATCGTCAGCCAGTGTCGCTTCGGCCGCATCGAGCAGGTCGCCACCGCCATCAAGAAGCTCGGATTCTTCCAAGTTGTCGAAGCGGCCCTCGGCGCCGACATCACCCTCTACAACGAGGCTCATGAATTCAAGGAGAAGGTTGAGACGATGGAGAATCCTGTGATGACCACGTCGTGCTGTCCTGCTTTCGTGCGTTTTGTCGAGACCAACTTCCCCGAACTTAAGGACGCTATATCCTCCTCTGTGTCGCCCATGGTGATGACGGCGCGCCTCATCAAGCATAGCGACCCCACTGCCAAGGTGGTCTTCATAGGGCCCTGCGCCGCCAAGAAATTCGAGTATACCCTTGAGAAAACCGGCGGCATGATCGACAGCGTCATGAGCTTCGAGGAATTGCAGGCCTTCGTCGATGCTCGCGACATCGACACCACGCAGTTGGAGGACACCGTCCTCGACAATGCCTCGTTCTACGGGCGTATCTTTGCCAAGAGCGGAGGCCTTGCCCAGGGTGTCGCCGACGTCGCCAAGCAGCTTGGCGTCGAAGGTGTCAAGCCCTGTGTGATGAATGGCATCGACCAGTGCCGTCAGCACCTCACCTTGTTGCGTGCCAAGAAGGAGACCGCCAACTTCTTTGAGGGTATGGCCTGCGACGGCGGCTGTGTGGGAGGTCCCCTCTCCATCACCCGTTCGCCCAAGAACGTCTTCGACGTCGACAAATACGGCAACTCCGCCAAGGAGAAGACCGTCGACGGCTCTGTGCGTCTCTACCATATGGCCTTTGGCGACAAGAAAGAGGAATAACGGTATGCTTATCCTCGGTCTCATGTCGGGTACCTCGCTCGACGGTCTCGACCTTGCCCTCTGTGACATCAGCCAGCACCGCTACCGTGTGCTGGCTGCTGCCACCTATGCCTATCCTGAGATGTGGCGTCGGCGTCTGGCAAACCTCGAGGGAGGATCGGCTCTCGACCTCGCCCGCACCCATAGCGACCTGGGGCACTACTTTGGCCAGTGTGTGTGCCGTTTCTTGCAGGAAAAACCTCGCCCGCAGTACATCGCCTCACATGGTCATACCATCTTCCACCAGCCAGTGAAACCGATGGCGACAGAAGATGGTATCCCATCTTATGGATTCACGACGCAGATTGGCGACATCAATGCCATCGCTGCGGAGACGGGCATAGCCACCATTGGTGATTTTCGCACCCTAGACGTGGCTCTTGGAGGGCAGGGCGCGCCTTTGGTTCCCATCGGCGACGAGCTTTTCTTTGCCGACTATGACGCCTGCCTCAATCTGGGTGGTTTTGCCAATATCAGCTATAGGAAGTCGGAGGGGGGAGGGCGGAAGTCGCGTATTGCCTACGATATCTGTCCTTGCAATATGGCGCTCAATGGTCTTGCCGCCATGCTGGGTCTCGACTATGACGAGGGTGGGGAAGTGGCTCGCGGCGGCTGTCTCGATGCCGACCTTTTGGCGCGTCTCGACGCCATCGGCTACTACCGGCAGCCGGCTCCCAAATCGTTGGGGAAGGAGTGGTTTCTGACGGATTTTCGTTCTATTCTTGACTCTTCAGCACTTTCTGTTGCCGACAAGTTGCGCACCGTGACCGATCATATCGCCCGTCAGGTGGCTGCTGCTTGTGGTCAGGCGGCGATGATGCTTGTCACGGGTGGTGGCGCCTTTAACACCTTCCTGATAGAACAGATAAGACACTATGCGCCGCATACCCAGGTGACAGTGCCCGACCCACTGATTGTGAGCTATAAAGAGGCTCTTATCTTTGCTTTGTTGGGTTATCTGCGTGTTGAGGGGAGCGAAAATAGCCTGTCGTCGGTGACAGGAGCACGTTGTGACAGCATCGGTGGGTGTATCAGCGGAAGTTTTAAAGTGTTGTAAATCTGTGTGTGCAGAAATTATTTGCAAAAATATTTTGTCAGATAGGAAAAAGTGTGTACTTTTGCACCCGTTTTTGAATGGAACGTAACCTTGCGAGGTGTCCCGTTCAAAAACGGAAACGATGGCGGGATAGCTCAGCTGGTTAGAGCGCTGGATTCATAACCCGGAGGTCATCAGTTCAAGTCTGATTCCCGCTACGAAGAGCACCTAACGAGGTGCTCTTTTTTGTTACTTGAGCAATAATATAGTGTGCTCTTCGTTAGAGTAGGTACTATGGACGACAAGCATCTTTACAGCAATTTTGAATATGAGTCGGCATTGTCGACGGGTACGGGTGCTACGCCCAACGATACTGTGAACCGCGATTATTTGGAGCGTATACGTGCCAAACGGAAAGGGCCTACCACGGAGGAGCTCATTGCGGGAATACTGCATGGTGACCGTATGCTTTTGAGCCGTGCCATCACCTTGGTGGAGAGTTCTCTTTATGCGCACCAGAAGCGTGCGCAGGAGATTATCGAGCGTTGTCTGCCTTATTCGGGCAAGAGTATCCGGCTGGGTATCACCGGTGTTCCTGGGGCTGGCAAGAGTACGGTAATTGAGTCGTTGGGTAAGTTGCTGACCTCGCACGGTCACAAGGTTGCGGTGCTTGCCATCGACCCCAGCAGTGAGCGCAGCAGGGGTTCTATCCTTGGCGACAAGACGCGTATGGAGGAGTTGTCAGTAGACCCGAATGCTTTTATCCGTCCCAGTCCCTCGGCGGGGTCGCTGGGCGGTGTGGCGCGCAAGACGCGTGAGATTATCACCCTTTGCGAAGCCGCGGGATTCGATGTGGTGATTGTGGAGACCGTGGGTGTGGGACAGAGTGAGGTGGCGGCGCATTCGATGGTTGACTTCTTCCTCTTGCTGCAGCTGTCCAATACTGGCGACGAGCTGCAGGGCATCAAACGTGGTATCATGGAGATGGCCGATATGATAGCCATCAACAAATGCGAGCTTGACCGTCAGCGTAGTGAGCTTGCTGCCACACAGTTCCGCAATGCGTTGCATCTCTTTCCGATGCCTGACAGCGGTCAGTCTGTCAAGGTGATGCTCTGCTCAGCCTATACGGGGGAGGGCGTTGAGGAGCTTTGGAATTCGGTGATGGCATATGTCACCGCCACGAAGAGCAATGGCTATTTCTATCATAAGCGTCAGCAGCAACTGCTGCGCATCATGGGGGAGGCGCTGGAGAACGGCTTGCGCGAGCGTTTCTATAACACTCCTGGTATCGAGGAGCGCATCGAGGCCCTCAAACAGGAGATATTGGACAACAAGATAAGCCCTTACGCGGCTGCCGACTGGCTGTTAGAGAGGTCGGAGGTCGGAGGACGGAGGTCTGAGGATGGGGAGTGATTATGTTGTTATGGAAAATACCATTATACAAGATAGAGGTTTCAAGTTTGCAATTCGAATAGTGAACTTGTATAAGTATTTATGCCAAAATGCGCAGGGATATGTGCTTTCAAAGCAACTATTGAGAACGCCGACCTCTAACCTATGATCTATATTCACGTACCGTTCTGTCACCGCAAGTGCACCTATTGCGCTTTTTTTTCCAAAGTGGAGAGTGGGGAGTGGAAGGTAGAAAGATATGTCGATGCGTTGATTGAGGAGATGGAGCGGCGTAAAGGCGAGCAGGCGCACGCGATACAGACCGTTTATTTCGGCGGCGGCACGCCGTCTATATTGCCCCTCGGGCAGCTGTCGCGAATTGTTGAGGGGTTGCGTCGTTGCTTCGACCTGTCGCAGGTGCAGGAGGTTACCCTCGAAGCCAATCCTGAAGACCTAACGCACGACTATTTGCGCGGTCTTGCGTCGCTGCGTTTCTTCAACCGGTTGAGCATAGGTATACAGAGTCTCGATGACGACATGCTGCGTCTCCTCAACCGTCGCCACAGCGCCCAGCAGGCCGTGGATGCCGTCGAGAACGCCCAGGCCGCAGGCTTCCATAATATCAGTGTTGATTTTATCTATGGTCTTCCGGTCGGGCACAGGGGACAGGCACCTTTCCCAGGGGGTGGTACAGGAGCCAGTCCCCTGTCCAAAGGTGTGACTCATGTGAGTGCATACGCCCTCACCGTGGAGGAGGGCACAGCGTTGTCCGTGCAGGTGAAGAGGGGTCGGGTGGTGCTGCCCGACGAAGAGGAGGTGGTTCGGCAGTATCACGAGCTGCGGCTGCGGCTTATGGATGCTGGCTTCGAGCAGTATGAGGTGAGCAACTATGCCCGTGCGGGCTATCGCTCGCGCCACAACAGCCGCTACTGGAACCGCACGCCTTACTTAGGCTTGGGGCCGGGAGCACACAGTTTCTCTTTTTTCGAAAGTGGCTCCACTTCGGTCGCCCACGTCGAAAAGCGACGGTGGAACAACCCTGACGGTACGGTAGGAGAGGAGACGCTTACCGACAAGGATGCCTTCAACGAGATTGTGATGACAGCATTGCGCACCACCGACGGCCTCGCCCTCAGCGTCGTGCCTGAAGGGCAAAGAGAAAGGCTGCACCGGATGATGCAGCCCTATATTGATTGTGGGTGGATTATACCTACAGATAATCGTTACGTGCCGACAGCCGAAGGTCTCCTCCATGCCGACGGTATTGCCGCGTCGCTATTCGTCGCCTGACTCTTCTTCGTCGGGGATTAGCTCTTCCAGGATGGGAGGTTCGGGGTAGATGTTATCGCGGACGATGTGGCCTTTGTATGCATCCTTGATTTGCTGTAGGAAAGCATAGGCTTCGAGACGGCTACGGAAGTCGCCTACCTTTACCTTGAAGTTGGGCTCGTCGTAGACGATGTAGGCCTGCACTTCGGGATGCTCTGCCATGAAGCGAGAGCGCAGGTCGAAGGCCGCATCTTTGGATCCTGCACCGGACAGTGAGGCTATCTGTATGCGCCAGCCTGCCACGGTGCCTGTACGGGACGAGAGCTCGACATGAAGAGCCACCATGTCGTTGACGCGTGTATCGCCGCGCACGGTCACTTTGGCTGCTTGCCCCCACAAGGTGGAGGAGGAGAGCAGAAGAATGAGAAGGAGGGAGGGAAGTTTCACGTTTTACGTTTTACGTTTGAGGTTTTACGTTTTACGTTTGAGGTTAATTCACTTCGTTCATTCACGTTGCTTCGGCTCGGCAAAGAAATCGAGCTTTCTCTGCTCTCGCTTTGCGCAACGGTTTACGTTTTACGTTTGAGGGGGCGGTTATTTTGTTGGGGAGGAGGTGAGGACCTGTTTGGGGCGGACGGTGAGGACGGGGATACGGCTGGCGGTGATCATCT
Source organism: uncultured Bacteroidota bacterium (assembly GCA_902783595.1). GTDB lineage: Bacteria > Bacteroidota > Bacteroidia > Bacteroidales > P3 > Colimorpha. Next base: position 32,602 of record CACZRR010000040.1, on the reverse strand, counting down.
GCTGAGCGAAGGTGCCCATGATGAGGTTTTGTAGTGAGCTTTCCTGTTCGGTCATAATGGCGATGAGGTCGGCATTCACACGGTCAGCGTACTCGAGTGTGTCGGTAGTGACATTGCCTTTCACCTCGACAAACTCCTTCACGAAAGCCACTTCCTGGCTGGTGAGGTAGCGTTCCACCATTGCGACGTAGTTGTTGACGACACGTCGGATGGAGGGTGACGAAGAGGTGTAGAGTCCGAGGATATGGATGGTGGATCCGAAATATTTTGCGAAGAGGGCCGCCTGACCGGCTTTCTGGCGTGTGTCGTCGCTGCTGTCGAGAGGCAGGACAATGTGTTCGAGCTTCTTGTTGAAGTTGAAATCTTCGCGCACCAGCAGTACGGGGGAAGGGGAGAGCTCGACGGTGCGGTAGTTGTTGCGTCCGAAGAGGCCTTTTTTGAATCCCGCGCTGCCGTGGGTACCCACTACGAGGAGGGAAGCATTCAGCTGTTCGCACTCTTTAGCGAGCTGCTCGGAGGGATTGCCTTTGCGCAGCACATAGTCCATGTTTATGCCTTTCAGCAGATGGGCTACTGCGGCATTGCGCCGTTCGATTTCGGCGCGGATGGGGCCTTCGTCTTCTTTTTTCTCCATGACGTACACCAGGCGCAGGTCGGTAGCGAAGCGTACGGCGATGTCGATGGCCAGGTCGACGGCGTTAGCGGCACCTGAAGAGAAATCGAAACCAACAACGATTTTATTCATAATGGATTAAGATTTGTTATTTTTTCGACGCCACAAAATTACGAATAAATTTTAAATTAACAAAAAAAAATAGTGGTATGGCAGGGGGTGTGAGAAGCGACAATCGGCCAGCGGACGGCCAGCGGATGGCCAGCGGATGGCCAGCGGCCTTTGTAGTAGTGTTGATTATCAGAGAATTGTAATTGTTAAAATCGCGTTAATTGGAGGGCTGCTGTGTGATGATTTTCTGCAGCGTGGTGAGTGCTTGGGTAACGGAGGAGATGTTCTGGATGGTGACGGTGAGGCGGTCGGGAGACTCCTTGAGACGTGTAGTTGTGGGATTGGAGGAGGCGTAGAGCAGTAGGGACGTGAAGTTGGGACCTTGGTAGAACGGGTGTGACGCCTCGGGAAGGTAGAGGCGCATGGAGGTGTTCTTGAGAATGATTTTCTCAATGCCGATAGCTGCTGCCTGATGGCGTAGCGTGATGGTGCGCAGCAGTTCGTCGGTTTCCGGAGGCACGGGGCCGAAACGGTCGATGAGTGCGGAGCGGAAGGTGGCGAGTGCCGCTGAGGGTTCTTGTTGACCGAGTCCAATGTCGTTGAGTTGCTTGTATAGCAGTAGTCGTTCGGAAGAGGAAGTGACGTAGGTGTCGGGGATGAGTGCTTCGAGGTCGGTTTCGATGGTGCACTCCTTGGGTTGTGAGGCAGAGGATTGCGCGTTGGTGCTGTCGTCGGCGAAGAGGTCGTGGAAATCGTTTTCTTTGAGTTCCTGAATGGCCTCGTTGAGTATCTTGTGGTACATATCGAAACCTATCTCGCTGATGAATCCCGACTGTTCGGCGCCGAGCATATTGCCAGCCCCGCGGATATCGAGGTCGCGCATAGCGATGTTAAATCCGGCGCCGATGGATGAAAGTTCCTCTATGGCCTTCAGACGCCGCTGTGCTTCGGGTGTGAGCGAGAGGTAGGATGGTATGAGGAGGTAGCAGAAAGCTTTTTTGCTGCCGCGTCCCACGCGTCCGCGCATCTGGTGCAGGTCGCTGAGGCCGAACTGGTGAGCGTTGTTGATGATGATGGTGTTGGCCCCGGGTATGTCGAGTCCGTTTTCTACAATTGATGTGGCTACCAGCACATCTATCTCGCCCTCGAGGAAACGCATGAGGTTTTCTTCAGCCTCTTTGCCATCCATACGTCCGTGTGCGAGAGCGATGCGTGCGTCGGGTACGAGGCGAGACACAAGGCCTGCCATCTCGGGCAGATTTTCGACGCGGTTGGAGATAAAGAATGTCTGTCCGCCGCGAGATATCTCGAAGTTGATGGCGTCGCGTATCAGTTCCTCGTTGAAATCGGACAGCATCGTATCGATAGGTTGCCTGTTTGGTGGCGGCGTCTGGATGATGGAGAGGTCGCGCGCTCCCATGAGAGAGAACTGTAGCGTGCGAGGGATAGGTGTGGCGGTGAGTGTGAGGCAATCGACGCCCACCTTCATCTGTTTGAGTTTCTCCTTTGCTGCCACGCCGAATTTCTGTTCTTCATCGATGATGAGGAGACCGAGGTCCTTGAACTTGAGCTGTTTGTTGGTGATGGCGTGGGTGCCGATGAGGATGTCGATCTTGCCTTCGGCGGTGTCTTTGTATATCTGGTTGCGTTCCTTTGTGGAGCGGAACCGGTTGAGGTAGTCGACGCGTACGGGCATTCCGGCGAGACGCTGGCGGAAGGTGTTGTAGTGCTGGAATGCGAGGATGGTGTTGGGCACGAGCAGAGCCACCTGCTTGGAGTCGCAGCAGGCTTTGAAGGCGGCGCGTATGGCTATTTCTGTCTTGCCGAAACCTACGTCGCCGCACAGGAGTCGATCCATGGGTGCGCCCTCTTCCATGTCATGTTTCACCGCCACGGTTGCCGCCAGCTGGTCGGGGGTGTCCTCGTATTGGAATGAAGCCTCGAGTTCGTGCTGCAATTCGCCGTCGGGCGAGAAAGCAAACCCTCGTGATGCCTTACGTTTGGCGTATAGCGCAATGAGGTCTTTGGCGATATCTTTAACCTGGCGTTTTGTTTTCTGCTTGAGCACCTGCCAGGTGTTGCTGCCGAGTCGGTTGAGTGAGGGCTCTTGCCCTTCGCGTCCCACGTAGCGGCTTATTTTGTGCAGGCCGTGGATGGAGAGGTAGAGCACATCGCCTCCCTTGTACACGAGTCGTATGAGCTCTTGGCTGCGACCGTCAACGGTGACCTTTTCGAGTCCGCTGAAGCGTCCCACGCCGTAGTCGATGTGCGTGACGAAGTCGCCGGGTTTCAGCTCAAAGAGTTGTTTGAGTGTAAGTGCTTCGCGCGAGGTGCGTGGGTCGGTGACGTTGTATTTGTGGTAGCGTCCGAAGATTTCGTGGTCGGTATAGATGAGTAGGTGGTTGTCGTGGTCGACGAAGCCGTGAGAGATGTTGAGTGTGGATAGTTGAGGGCTGAGTGTATGCTCGTCAATCCCATGGTCCGTAGTAGCGAGTTGGGTGTTGAAGATTTTCTCCAATCTGCGGCGTTGGCTCTCCTGCGTTGTCGTGATGGTGATGGAGTAGGAGTGCTCGGCATAGTGGCGCAGGTCGTCGAGCAGCAGTTGGTACTGTGAGGCGAACTGAGGCTGAGGGTCGGAGTGCAGGGTGAGTCGTGTTGAATCGGAGAAATAGCGGCTGCTGCCCCATTCCACCGTTTTCTTTTCCAGGAGGCTGTGGAGGAACTCGTTGGCGCTACTGCTTAGTTCCTCGGGTTGTGGCAGCGTTCCGGCAATGGGGTGTTGGCTGTCGTCGAGGCGTGCCGCATAGGCCTTTTGTGTTTCGATCAGCAGATTCTCGATACGTTCGGTGGCCATCATGAGCCCCTCTGTCCAGATGATGTCGGTGGAGGATAGATAGTCGAGTAGTGAGACGCGCGGCGGGGTGGGAGAGGCCTGCTGCGGGCTCCCCTGTGAACCCGTAGACAGATTAGGCACGATGTCTATGCGGTCGAGCTGATGGATGGAGAGCTGTGTCGCAGTGTCGTAGGTGCGCAGCGAGTCGACAGTGTCGTCGAGGAATTCGATGCGGTAGGGGTTGTCGGATGCGAACGAGAAGATGTCGACGATGCCGCCGCGCACTGCATATTGGCCGGGTTCCACGACGAAGTCCTCACGTTCGAAGCCCCTCTCGGCGAGTTGGTCGGCGAGATCCCATACGTCCATTTGCTGTCCTTTGGAGATATGTATCGTATTTTTGGACAGGATGGTCTGTGCCGGCACCTTTTCGGACAGCGCTTCGGGGTAGCTGACGATGATGAGTGGTACGCCTGACGAGAGTGTTTTGAGCACTTCGGAGCGCAGGATGATGTTCGCGTTGTCGGTCTGGTCGGGGTCGTAATGATAGGCCCTGCGGTAGGATGACGGGAATAGTTTGGACTTGTCGGCGTCGAGGAGAGCCTGCAGGTCGGTGGCGAAGTAGAGAGCCTCCTCTTTGGAGGGACAGATGATGAGTTGGGAGAGTGAGGGATCCTGTTGTGCCAGCGTGGCGACGAGAAACGAAGGCAGAGAACCCGATAGACCGTCGATGTGGATGCGTGCGCGGTTGGGGTTAAGCGCCTCGAGGAGCTCGGAGAGGATGGTGCTGTTGAGGTAGGGGGAAGGGGCGTTCATTGGTTGAGAGCTTGCAGGACGCGTTCGAAGATGTTGGCGTCGAGTTTTTTTGCGTAGATGGTATGCTTCTCGTTTTCGATGAGGTAGATCTGTGGAGTGGTATGCACATCGTAGACGTCGCGCCAGTCGACGTTGGCTTCGCCGCCTGAGAGGTTGATCCAGCGAGGATGGTCGATGTGGTGATCAAGGAGGAAGGAACGCCATTGTTTGGTGGTCTGCTCGTCGGGTTCGGTGAGGATGACGAAGGCGGAGAGGTCGAGGCTGTCGGCGTAGCTGTTATAGAGGTTGTAGACAGCCGGGATGATATCGCGGCAATGGCCGCAAGTGGGAGACCAGAAGATGAGTAGCGTATAGCGGCCGGGCATGTGGTGAAGCGAGAAGGGGTGGTGGAGGGTGTCGAAGAGGATGAGTTCGGGAGCCACGCGGCCCACAAGCAGGTGCTGCCAACGGTCGGCGCGCTCTATCTGCTCGTCGATAACCGAGGGTTCCAGGTTGGTGACTTGCCCTGTGGCGAAATAGCGCTGCACAAGGTGCACATAGACCTCGTCGTAGACCATCACGCGGCTTTGGAGAAAATGGTTGGTGAGGTTGAGGATGAGCCATCGGTAGACTTCGGGGGCGGGTTTGGCACGGTCGATGAGGCTGTCGAGGAGTGGACAGATGAGCTCTGGCGGCATACCGCGCATGCTGCCGTCGACGTAGTTCATCACGCGGTCGTAGAAGATCTCCTTGGGAGTGTGGAGGATGAAGGGGTCGTCGAGGGGCATGTTGTCGAAGTAGTGCGCCATGAGGTAGTCGAAGCGCTGCCGCTGCGTGAGCGGTGTCCCGTCCTCCGCCTTGCGGGGTATGTCGATGTCTTTGGTGGCAAGCAGCATCTTGGCAATCATTCGCTGCGGGTATTGTTCTACGAAGCTCATCCGCAGGCTGTCGAGACGCCGGATCAGGCGCGGCCGCACCACGCTGTCGAACTGTGCCGAGTCGAGGGTAGCACGCAGCTGGTCGCCCTCTTGGTAGAGGGTCTCTTCGGCGCGGTGGAAATTGAAGAACACCTCGTTCTCGTCAGAGTGTTTGACGGTCATAGAGAGTTTCCAGTGGTTGTTGTCGGTGCGTAGCGTGAAACGGGGCTCCTCGCGGTAGATGACGAAGGGGACGTAGTGGTCGCGGTTGTTGGTGATGTAGTAGAGACCATCGGTGAGTTCACGAGACCCTTTGAAGACAAAGGTGCCCTTGCCGTTGTTGTAGGCGGTGTCAAGAAAGAAGCGGTGCTGTGCGACGTAATAGCCCATGTAGAGGGCACTATCGCTGTTGCCGGTGGCCGTGAAGGTGATTTTATAGCCATCTTTGGCAAAGGTGGCGAAGGGTGCCATGAGGAGGATAAGGAGAAGTGCTTTCACGTTTGAGGTTTGAGGTTTTAGGTTTCACGTTTTTGGTTTTATTTTCCGATGCAAAAACGGGAGAATATGTTGGTGAGGATGTTGTCGGATGTGACGTGCCCCGTGATTGTGCCGAGGTGGTAGAGTGCCTGGCGTATATCTACGGCGACGAGGTCGGTGGGGGTGCCGTTGGCGAGACCTTCTGCAGTGTTGTCGAGGGCTTTGATCATCGAGATAAGGGCGTCGCGGTGACGGACGTTGCTGAGGAGCACGCTGTCGGGTGCTTGTCGGCGGGATGCGGAGAGCATTTCCTGGCGCAGCAGGTCGATGCCGTCGCCGTTTTTTGCCGAGAGGAAGAGGGTGGTGACACCGTCGACGACCTGCTTCTCTCGGGGTGAGGGCCCGCCGGGGAGGTCACATTTGTTGACTATGCGGATGAGGACGGGCGCACTCAAGGTGTCGGCGGCGACGGTTTCGGTGTCGGGGGCTGTCACTTCCAATACGATGTGCGCCTGCTGGATGGCGCGGAGGGTGCGGGCGATGCCCTCCTGCTCTATGACGTCGCTGGTGCTGCGCAGTCCGGCGGTGTCGATGAGGCGGAATAGGGTGCCGCCGATGGTGAATGTTTCTTCGATGGTGTCGCGTGTGGTGCCGGGCGTGGCGCTGACAATGGCACGGTCGTCGCCAAGGAGGGTGTTGAGGAGGGTCGACTTGCCGACATTGGGGGCACCGACGATGGCTACGGGGACGCCACGCCTGATGGCGTTGCCGGCCTCGAATGAGTCTATCAGTGACAAGGCTTGGTGGCGTAGTGCTTCTATGAGTTGCATGAGCTTGTTTCGATCGGCGAATGTCACATCTTCCTGACTGAAGTCGAGCTCCAGTTCGAGGAGTGCTGTGAGGTCGAGGAGCTGACTGTGCATTTGGCGCAGTGTTTGGGCATAGGCGCCGCGCAGCTGGCTAACAGCGAGGCGGTGCTGTGCTGGGGTGACGGCGTCGATGAGGTCGGCGACGGCTTCGGCCTGCGAGAGGTCGAGCCTGCCGTTGAGGAAGGCGCGCTGTGTGAACTCGCCTGGGAGGGCGAGGCGCGCACCGTCGGCGGTGAGGGTGGCGAGGGCTTCCTGCTGGATGTAGAGAGACCCATGGAAGGTGATTTCCACTGTGGGCTCGCCGGTGTAGCCTGCAGGGAAGGATGTGGCGACGACGTCGTCCAGGTTGTCGAAGCGACAATAGGTGGCTCGGCGCGGCGTCAGCGGGGCGGAGAGGTGGCGCTGTGCGATTTCGAGGGCCTGGCCTCCTGAGAGACGCAGGGTGGCGATGCCTCCTACTCCTGGGGGGGTGGCAATGGCGGCTATGGTATCCCTGTTCACCTGTTTTTGGTTTTAGGTTTTAGAGGTTTTAGGTTTAATGGGCTTAATGGGTTTAATGGGCTTATGGGCGTTGCATTTTTTTTCGTTTAATGTGTTGTGTCGTCGGCAAAGAGCTCTCTCATGTCGTCGTCGCTTAGTCCCAGGTCGTTCTTCATCTTGTACCTGTTGGGGTAGGCCAGGAAGAGCACGAGGACGACAACGATGGTGAGCATGAGCAGCGTGGTCTGTCCACTGAGGATCATCAGCAGACAGAGCATGAAGGTTACGCCGAGTGTGGAGAGGTAGAGGGAACGTATGTGCGCTGCATAGCCCTCTACTTTGTCGGCAAGGTGCTCTCTCTGTCGCAGCAGGGGTATCTGCTTCTGGATGACGAGGAGGCTCATGGAGGCGGTGAGCACGGCCAGCACGCTGCCAGCAATGAGCATCCACTGCGTTACGGCGTCGTTCTGCCTGATCTGCCATGGGGCAGCCAGGAGGAAGAGGGAGGTTGCAGTAACGAGGATTACGGATCCCCAAAGGCCTATGGCGGCGACGCATCGCAGGGATTGTATCTTTTTCTGCATGATGAGTGAGGTTTTAGGTTTAATGGGTTTAATGGGCTTATGTGCGTTGCATAGTTTTCCCTGTGTAGGATTGTTTGCACTGCACGAGGTCGCGGGGGGTGCCGCAGAAGAGGACCTCACCGCCGCGGTCGCCGCCCTCGGGACCGAGATCGATGACCCAGTCGGCATGCTGGATGATGTGGCGGTGGTGTTCAATGACGAGGAGCGAATGTCCGCGTTCTATGAGCCGGTCGAAGGCGACGAGTAATTTCTCGATGTCGTGGAGATGAAGTCCCGTGGAGGGTTCGTCGAAGATGAAGAGGATGTGGTGCTCGCTCTGACCTAGGGCAAGATAGGAGGCCAACTTGATGCGTTGCGCCTCACCGCCGGACAGCGAGGACGATGACTGTCCCAACTTGAGGTATCCGAGCCCGACGTCCTGCAGGGGCTGTATGCGGTTGCGGATGCTGGCGGTGTCGTCGTCGTCGAAGAAGGCGAGGGCCTGGTCGACGGTCATATCGAGGATGTCGCTTATGGTGCAGCCTTTGTAGCGCACTTCGAGGGCTTCCTCTTTGTAGCGCGTACCGTGACAGGCGTCGCACACGAGGTGTATGTCGGACATGAACTGCATGGAGACGGTGACGGTGCCCTCACCTTGGCAGGTCTCACAGCGTCCTCCCTCGGTGTTGAAGGAGAAGAAGGCGGATTTGTAGCCTCGCGTCTTGGATAAGGGCTGCCGTGCAAAGAGGGCTCGTATCTCGTCAAAGGCTTTGATGTAGGTGGCGGGGTTGGAGCGTGAGGAGCGCCCTATGGGGTTCTGGTCTATCATCTCTACGGCGTCGATGCGTCGCCAGTCACCACCCACGGCGGCACAGCCCGCCACATAGTCGGCACTGCCGGCCAAGCGGTGGGAGATGACGTCGTACAGCACTCGCCGTATGAGTGTCGTCTTGCCGGACCCCGAGACGCCGGTGATGGCGGTCATCACACCGAGGGGGATGTCGACGTCGATGTGCTTGAGGTTGTTGGCATAGGCGCCACGGATGCTGATGCGGTCGCGCCAGGGACGTGGGGCGGCAGGCTGGGGGATGCTGCGGCGGCCGAGCATGTAGTCGGCGGTGAGCGAGTCTTTGGCGTCGGCGAGCTGCGAGGGTGGTCCCGAGAAGGTGACCTGACCACCCAGACGCCCGGCCCCTGGCCCTATGTCGATAAGCCAGTCGGCAGTCCGTATGATGTCTTCGTCGTGCTCGACGACGACGACGGTGTTGCCCAAGTCGCGCAGACGCTGTAGCACGCTGATGAGACGCTGCGTGTCGCGTGGATGCAAGCCGATGCTGGGTTCGTCGAGGATGTAGAGCGACCCCACTAGCGACGATCCCAGGGAGGTGGCCAGGTTGATACGCTGGCTTTCGCCGCCGGACAGGGTGTTGGAGGGGCGCGCCAGCGTCAGGTATCCGAGCCCCACATCGACGAGACAGCGTGTGCGCGACTGCAGCTCGGCGACGAGGCGCTCGGTGGTCTTCCTCTCCGTGGCGCTGAGATGCTGTGGGAGGGCGTCGACCCACTCTGCGAGCTGCTCCACGGGCATCGCGGCCAGCGCGCTGATGCTTTGCCCCCATACCTTCACATATTCCGCATCGCGACGCAGACGTGTCCCGTGACACTGTGGACAGGTCGTTCGACCGCGGTAGCGCGAGAGAAGCACTCTGTACTGTATCTTGTAGCTCTGCGACTCGACCCAGCGGAAGAAGCCGTCGATGCCCTCCCATGTGCCGTCACCGTGCCACAATACGTCGCGCTGCGCGTCGCTGAGCAGGTAGTAGGGGGTGTGGATAGGGAAGTCGATGACGGCGGCGTGGCATATGAAGGCTTTCTTCATCTCCTGCATCTTCTCCCCGCTCCAGCATACGACGGCGTCGTCATAGACCGATCGACTCTTGTTGGGCACTACGAGGTTTTCGTCGATGCCCATGATGTTGCCGTAGCCTCCACAGGTGGGGCAAGCGCCATAGGGGTTGTTGAAGGCGAAGAAGTTGGGGTTGGGCTTCTCGAAGGTGATGCCGTCGGCCTCGAAGCGGTTGGAGAAGGTTCGGAAGTCGGAGGAGGGAGGTTGGAGAAGGTTCACACAGCACTCTCCGCGTCCCTCAAAGAAGGCGCTCTGCACGCTCTCTGCCAGGCGCGCCGCCACGTCGTCGTCTCTACGCACCTCCAGGCGGTCCACCACGAGGTATACTTCCTCGCCGAGCTCGATGTCCGTTGTGTCGGCTATGCGCACCACGGTGCCCCGCACCATGATGCGCTGGTAGCCTTCCTGGCGCAGGGTGTCGAGCTGTGAGCGCAGGGGTCGTTCGTCGCTACCATGCAATGGGGCGAGGAGGAGGAGACGTGTGCCCTCCGGCAGCGCGAGGCAGTGGTCCACGACGTCGCTCACGGTGTGCCTCTTCACTTCGCAGCCTGAGATGGGGGAGAAGGTGCGCCCGATCCGCGCAAACAAGAGCTTCAGGTACTCGTAGATCTCCGTCGTGGTGCCTACCGTCGAGCGCGGGTTGGTGGTGTTCACCTTCTGCTCTATCGCGATAGCGGGCGACAAACCGTGAATATAGTCAACATCGGGTTTGCTCATACGTCCCAGAAACTGGCGTGCGTACGAGCTCAGGCTCTCCACATAGCGCCGCTGTCCCTCGGCGAAGAGGGTGTCGAAGGCCAGCGACGATTTGCCCGAACCACTGAGCCCCGTAACAACGACAAGAGAGCGCTTCGGGATATCGACGTCGATATTCTTCAGGTTGTTGGTTCGTGCGCCGTGGATGTGGATCATTGTGAATTATGATTTAGAATTCCCATCCGTGTTTTCGCGCCGCGTCGGCTCAGCAGCAGCAACGCTCCGTCTCCTCGCCTGTCGACGCCAATGAGTGTATGGCGACTTTTCTTTTCTACGATGCCTTTTTCCACCTCGCCGTCGGCATCAAAGCGGTAGACGACGATGTTGCACTTCGAGCCGCACTCATACTCCTTGGCTGCTGCGGCAATGTCGTAATGCGTCGGGTACCCCGCATGTTCGCTTTTCAGCAGCAATGTGTGACTACCCATGGGCTGCAGCCCCACAAACAGGTCGCTGCGCACCTCTTCGCTGACGTCGTTGCGACGCACATTGCGCACCCACCGTATCATGCCCGTGGTGTCAACCCCTACGACATGCAGCCCTATGGCGTGGTAGGTACGTTGCACCGTTCCGTTGCCTGTGGTGCGGCTCTCGGCATAGTTGCGCCCCACAACGAGTACCCCACCCCAGGGAGTGGGGCAGTGGCCCACGACGCCAATGAGTGGGAGCTCCTTGCTGCGCTGGCGCTTTTTCGTTTTCTTGTTGAGGAAGATGTTCATGTCTTCGTTCTCAAAAGGACGTATGTCTATGCCCACAAGGCTGCCGGCGCGCAGGTCGTAGGCCAGCGCCACCACGCCACCGATTACACCCTCGTCGGCATCGCTGTCGGCAGGGCGGTAGAGCCCGCCACATACCAGCCTGTCGCCCACAACACCCAGAATGTCCATACTCCGCAGCGGGTCGCTACTCGGCAAAGCGCTCTGCAGCGTGCTCACATCGCGGCTGTCGGCGACATTGACGACAACACGCTGATCCTCTCCGTCGCGCTCCACGCCCACCGTGACCATGCGCCCGTCGTCGCTGACGTAAAGGCGTTCCGTCGTGCCTATCGGCGCGCTGTGGCTCCACACGCGCCGCAGGGCACCATCGAAGAGCACAAGGTCGCTGGTGTAGCGCTCCGTGGCGTCGTTCGTGGTGACGGCAAGCACACCTATGTAAGCCCCTCCAGGTGATGTTGCACTCCACACCAGCGTGTGATCCTCCCCACGGCTGCCGTAAGAGGCTACGATGGCATCCTCAACCAAGCTCTCTTCTGCCTCCTCCTTATCCGTTGTTGTCGAAACGGCATCTATCCCTATGTGGCACGCGACACGGTGAACCACCACGCGTTCCGCCGCGCTGCTGTCCACCATAAGGACCACCGCACTGTCGCCCACCACAGCGCCCGCCAGGGGCCGCCACCGCTCGCTGCCCTTCACTGTGACACGCTGCAGCGCCACGAGGTTGCTGTCGGCCATCATCACCTGCCACGCACGGCGACGGCTGAAAAACCCATCCTCCGTACCATTCGTTAGCCAGCACTCCAAGCCGCTCACTGCACCCAGGTAGTGACTCCCCACAACCTCGACAGGACTCACATGGCGGCTCTCGCCGCCTATTTGGACAACCATCTCCTGACACCTCGCTCCTTGCCACACTCCAACAATCACCCACATCATCACCATCCCTAAACAATATTTCTTCATAAGAATCACGGTTTACGTTTTATGGATATTTTTTTAACGGCGAATTATACGAATTTAACGAATTGCTAGCGCAGGTCAATTGTAATCGAATTACTCGAATTGCTGGCGCAGGCGCAACGGTTTACCCTTTACCCCTCATTACAACAAATGGTACCATTACCTCCTCCATCGACACTCCTCCATGCTGGAAGGTGCCGCCATAGTACTGCACAAACTGGTTCATATTGTTGGGATATACAAAGAAGTCTGTGCCGCGCGCGAAGATGTAGGGTGACGTGACGTGTCGCTTCGGCAGGAACACCCTCGCCGCATCTTTCACCTCGTACACCTCCTTGGCGTTGTAGTCCATCAGGCGCCCCTGTTTGTAGCGCAGGTTGACGCTGATGGCGCGGTCCCCACGCACTCGCACCGCGCGGTCCACCCTCACACTCCCGTGGTCCGTGGTGATCACCACGTTGGCGTCGCTGTTCCCCAGAACCTTCAGGATCTCCAGCAACGGTGAATGCTCAAGCCACGACAGCGTCAGTGAGCGGTAGGCCACCTCGCTGTCCGCCAGCTCGCGTACAATGTCGCTGTCAGTGCTCGCGTGACTCAGCATGTCGATGAAGTTGTAGATGATCACGTTCAGCCCGTTGTGCATCAGCTCCCCCAAGCGCTCCGACAGCCGCTTGCCGTACTGCGCGTTGAGCACCTTGTGGTAGCTGTGTTTGATGTTCAGCCCATGACGTCGCAGGTTCTCGTCCAGCAGTTCGTGTTCGTATTCGTTCTTGTACCCCTCCTCGTCTTCGTTGATCCAGTACTGCGGGTATTTGCGCTCTATCTCACTGGGCATCAGCCCCGCAAACATGGCATTGCGTGCAAACTGCGTCGTGGTGGGCAGAATGGTCATGTACAGGTCCTCTCGCACCGTGCGCAGGTACTGCTCGATGACAGACTGCACGTACTTCCACTGGTCGTAGCGGAAGTTGTCGATGACAATCAAAAAGGTCGGACGTCCCTCCTTGAGCAGTGGGAACAACTTCTCGTTAAGTACCATGGGTGACAACGTGGGTTTCTCCTCGCTGCCTCCAAGCCACGCTTCATAGTTTCGCTCATACCACCGACAAAACAGCTGGTTGGCGTCGCGCCACTGCGAACGGAATATGTCGTGGATATTGTCGTCGTCGCTGCGTGCCAGTTCCAAGTCCCAGTATACCAGCCGCCGGTACACCTCCATCCACTCGTCGCTGCTCATGCGGTCCGAGAGCTGGGTACCTATCTCCCGGAACTGCTGCTGGTAGCCCTGTGTGCTGTGTTCGCTCTGCAGTCGCCGCATCTCCGTGTGCTTCTTCACTGTCAGCAGTATCTGGTTGGGGTTGACGGGCTTGATCAGGTAGTCCGATATTTTGCCCCCCAGTGCGTCCTCCATGATGTGCTCCTCCTCGCTCTTGGTGATCATTACTACGGGCAGCTGCGGCCAGCGTTCCTTGATGCGGCGCAGCGTGTCGATGCCGCTGAGCCCCGCCATCTGCTCGTCGAGGAACACCAGGTCGGGGAGCCCGCCCTCCAGCTCGTCGAGAGCGTCGCGTCCGCTTTGAACGGGAACAACGTGGTAACCATGCTCTTCGAGAAAGAGGATGTGAGGCTTCAGTAGTTCAATCTCGTCGTCGGCCCAAAGAATGGTTGTCATAGAAATTATTACGTTTTTACGTTTAATGGTTAACGTTTTACGTTCACAGCATCCCTTTGCGTTTCAGGAGCGCTATGGCGCTGGGCTCCTTGCCGCGGAACTGACGATAGAGTACCATAGGCTCCTCGGTGTTGCCACTCTCCAGCAAGTGGCGGAAGCGCCGCGCCAACTCGGGGTTGAAAAGGTCGCCGCTCTCCGCGAAAGCTTCGAAGGCGTCGGCATCCAGTATCGCTGTCCACGTATAGCTGTAGTAGCCCGCGTCGTAGCCCGTGGTGAAGATATGCTGGAAATAGGGGGAGCGGTAGCGGCTGATGATTTCGGGTATGAGACCGTATCTCTTCATCGCCTCTTCCTCAAACGTCAGGGGATCGATCGCCTGCTGCTCTTTCAGCGTGTAGTAGTCCATATCCAGCAGCGAGGCCGCCAGCAACTCGGTGGTCATAAAACCCTGCCCGAATGTCTGCGCGGCGGCGATTTTCTCGATGAGCGCGTCGGGGATAGCTTCGCCCGTCTGGTAGTGGTGGGCGTACATCTTCATGACCTTCGGATGGCGGCACCAGTTCTCCATCACCTGACTCGGAAGCTCCACGAAGTCGCGCGGCACGTTGGTGCCCGCCAGCGAGGGGTAGGTGCAGTTGCTCAGCAGGCCGTGCAGCGCGTGGCCAAATTCGTGGAAGAGCGTCTCGCTCTCGTCGAAGGTTAGCAGCGACGGCTTGTCGCCGCTGGGCTTGGTGAAGTTGCATACCACCTGGATGATAGGCATCACGTTGTTGCCGTCCCTGTCGCGCCGCTGTCCGCGGAACTCGGTCATCCATGCGCCACTGCGTTTGCTGGCACGCGGATGGAAGTCCATGTATAGGATTCCCACCGTGCTGTCGCCCTCCTTCACCTCGAAGCAGCGCGCTTCACTGTCGTACGTGGGCAGGTCGGAACGCTCCACGAAGCTGAGGCCATAGAGGCGTCCCGCCACCATGAAGGCCCCTTTGCGGACGCTGTCGAGCGAGAAGTAGGGGCGCACCTCGCTATCGTCGAGCGCATAGCGTTCGGTACGCAGCTTCTCGGCGTAGTAGCGCCAATCCCACGGCTCCAACTTGGCTCCTGGAATGTCTTTCTCCAACATCTTCTGGTATTCGTCGCGTTCTTGCCCAGCCACCTTGAGGGCGGGACGCCAGATGTCCAGCAGGCACTTGTATACGGCGGCTGGCGTCTTTGCCAGGCAGTCGTCGAGCACCCAGTCGGCATGCGTCGCATAGCCCAGGATGCGGGCACGCTCCAGGCGTAGGTTTACCAGTGTGTCGATAATCTTCGTATTGTCGTACTGCCCCGCTTTGCAGCGTTCGGTGAAGGCTCTCCAGACCTCCTCACGCAGCGCACGGTCCCCGCAGGTCTGCATGAAGGGCTCCCATGTCGGCATGTCGAGGGTCACTTCTGTGCCGTCTCTCAGCACCTTCTTGTAGCTATTGGTGGCTTTCAGCACGTTCTGCGCAAAACGCAGCGTCAAGGAGGCTATCTCTTCGTTCACCTTGCGGAAGCGTGCACGTTGCCCTTCAACCACATTGGCGCCACCACGCACAAAGTCGTTATAGTGCTTTTCCACCAGGCGCCGCTGCTCGCCGGTCAGTCCTAGGGCCTCGCGCTGGTCGTAGACTGCCTTGATGCGGGCAAAGAGGGCTTCATTCAGGGCTATGTCGTCGCCGTGCTTCGACAGCAGCGGCGTCACCTCTTCGGCAATGGCCTCCATCTCGTCGCTGTTCTCGCATTCGCTGAGGTTGAAGAACACCGCGCTGACTTCCTGCAGCAATGCTCCGCTATATTCGTAGGCGAGCACCGTGTTCTCAAAGGTCGGCGTTTCGCTATTGTTCACGATGGCATCAATCTCTGCCATCTGCCGCCGCATACCCTCGCGGAAGGCCGGCATATAGTGCTCGTTCTTGATGTGCGCAAAGTCAGGAATCTCATAGGGTGTGTTCCACGTGCTGAAAAAAGGATTATCCATCGTGTCGTTGTTTTTGCATCCTGTCGCCACCAGCATCACGCCAGCTATCGCGACCATTATCTTTCTATTCATTTAGAACTAAGAAATTAGAATTTAGAACTTATCTCCTTTGCCAGCTCGTTGGCACGGTCCTCGGTTGCCGCCTCGCTGTATATGCGTATAATGGGCTCTGTGTTGCTTCTGCGCAGATGTACCCAGCCGTCGGCGAAGTCGATTTTCACCCCGTCGATGGTGGTTACATCACATCCAGATACGCCCTTGTAGTGTGCTGCTACCTCCGCCAGTATGCTGTCAACATCCATATCCGGAGTCAGATCCACGCGATTCTTCGTGATGACATATTCCGGATAGCGTTTTTTCAGCCCATTCATTGTCAGTTTCTCACCCTTTTCCTTCGCTTTTTCTCTCTCTTTGGCCAGCAGCGTGAGGAACAGCGCTACGCCCACCAGGGCGTCGCGTCCGTAGTGCAACGCCGGGTAGATCACGCCGCCGTTGCCCTCTCCTCCAATCACTGCCCCGGTCTCCCGCATCAGCGTGGTGACGTTTACCTCGCCAACGGCAGCGGCAGCATAGTGACATCCTGCATAGCGCTCTGTGACGTCGCGTAGGGCGCGGCTGCTTGACAGGTTGCTGACGGTGTTGCCAGGTGTGTGCTGCAGCACGTAGTCGGCTACGCTGACAAGCGTATATTCCTCACCGAACATCTCGCCCGTCTCACATACCAATGCTAAGCGGTCTACATCCGGATCCACCACGATTCCCATGTCGCAGCCGTTGTCGCGTACGCAGGTGCTGATTTGGCCGAGGTTCTGTGGTATGGGTTCGGGGTTGTGGGCAAAATGTCCTGTAGCTTCGCAGTTTAGCTCCACAACATCCTTCACCCCCAGACGGCGTAGCAGTCGCGGAATGGCAATGCCGCCGGTGCTATTCACGGCGTCGACGGCCACCTTGAGGCCCGCTTGTGCGATAGCTTGGGTGTCCACCAATGGCAACGCCAACACGCGTTCAATGTGACGATCGATCCAGTTTTCCTCTACTACCAGGTGTCCCAGGTCGTCGACTTCGGCGTAGCTTACTTCATTGCTGTCGGCTAGGCGTAGCACCTCTTTGCCCTCCGCGTCGCTGATGAATTCACCTCTGGCATTCAGCAGCTTCAAGGCATTCCAATGCTTCGGGTTGTGGCTTGCGGTGATGATGATGCCGCCGTCGCAGCCGCCGTCAATTACCGTCATCTCGGTGGTGGGGGTGGTGCTTAATCCCGTCTCCAGCACGTCGACACCCATGCCCAGCAGGGTGCCTGTCACCAGGCGGTCAACCATATCGCCACTCAGTCGCGCGTCGCGCCCCACGGCAATCTTCAATCTTTTTCCTATCGCTTCTTTGTTGCCTGTCGCCTTTGTCTTCAAGAATGTCGCAAAGGCCGAGGTGAACTTCACTACGTCGAGGGGTGTAAGCCCTTCTCCGGCAGCACCGCCGATGGTGCCGCGAATACCTGAGATCGATTTAATAAGACTCATAATGTATGTTTTTAATTCTCAATTCTTGTTCTCTGTTTTTATTGTCGGATACTCTATACGTACGTGATAGATACTCATCATCTTGGCTTTCAATAGCGTCCTTATGCGGGCTATGTCGCCATAGGAGAGGGGACTATTGTCCAGCTGCCCTCCAGCTATCTTGCCGTCAATCAGCCTGTCTACCATCGCGTCGGTGCTCTCTTTGGTATGTTCTTTCATGCTCCGGCAGGCGGCTTCTACGGTGTCCACAATCATCACCACCGCTGTCTCGCGGCTGTAAGGCGTAGGACCGGGGTAACGGAACGGTGTGGCGTCGAAACCCTCAGGGTGACGCTCTTTTTCTTTGGCATAGAAGTAGCCCGTATATGTGGTCCCGTGGTGCGTGCGGATGAAGTCCTGCACCTCGGCAGGAAGGTGGTATTTACGTGCCAACTCCAAGCCGTCTGTGACGTGCTGCGTGATGAGACGTGCGCTCTCTATGTAGTCCAACTCATTATGAGGGTTGAAGCCTGCTGTCTGGTTTTCGGTGAAATAAAGGGGATTCGTCATCTTGCCGATGTCGTGGTACAAGGCGCCAACCCTCCCCAACAGCACGTCACCTCCCAACTCGCTCAGCAGGTCTTCTGTGATGTTGGCCACCTGCATGGCATGTTGGAATGTACCTGGTGCCCTCCGGCTCAATTCGCGCAGGGGACGCGTGGCTGTGGAACTAAGCTCCAGGAGCGTCAGGTCTGTGGTGATGCCGAAGAGGCGCTCAAACAGGTAGATGAGAGGGTAGGAGAGGAGGGTGAACAACGCATTCAAGAAGAACATCAGGTAGCGGTCGCCATTGAGGGCGTGGAGGTTTGTGTCCTGACTCAGCACGCCGGCGGTGTAAATGAACGAATAGCTGACAAAAATCACCAACGACAGCACGAAAAATTGACTTCGCCGTTCCAGGCCTCGCGTGGCTATGATACTCATGATTCCCGTGACCAGCTGGTAGAAGATAAACTCGAACGAGTTGGGTACCAGGTTGGCTAAAATGATTACCGTTGTGAGGTGAATATACAGCGCTACCCTCATGTCAAAGAACACCCTCACCAGGATGGGAACGATGCATAGCGGCACAATGAGCACCCATTCTGGTGCTATTCTCACTACCAAGGCCTCCAAGGCCGACATCAGCAGTATCAGTACCATCACGAAAAGCACCTTGCGGTTGTCGTCGAGAATGGGATGGCGTGTGTTCTTCAGGAACATGTACAGTGCCACAAAGGCAATGATGGCCAGCAACAGCTGTCCTCCCATCTGTCCCCAGAGGCTGTAGTGATCCGAAAATCGTCGGTCGTTCTCGGCTTCCAAGCTGGCCAAAAGCTCAGCCTTTTCCGGCGTCACCTCCTCACCCTTGCTCACTATGCGCTCGCCGGCCAGCACCAGGCGGCTGCTGTATTTCTGTTGCGACAACCTGCTTTCCAGCTCCAATGCCGTACGCTCAGCATCTACCGTCAGTGACGGTACCAGGATGCTATCGCGCAGCAGCCCAACAGGAAGTGTCTCGTAACTCACCATATCTCCCAGCCTTCCCTCGCTGCCTATGTTGCCCTCCAGCACCACCACGGGTTGTTCTGGACCATACTCTCCGTCCGGCACTACATAACCTAGTGCATAGATGCTGTCAATTTCGCGACGCATCAGCCACCGCTGCTGTGTCGTCAAGCCCTCCAGTTGTGCCAAACGCTGTAATGCCTCGTTGTGCGCTCCAGCTTCCCGTCGCAGGTACAGCGACGCTGTGCCTCGCACGGCAGCCTCCTCGGCGGCTACCTCCTCGGCACTCTTCATCACAGTGAAATCATACGGCGCATTGAGGTCTCCGTCTCTCCACACGGCACCCACCTTGTAGTCAAAGTGCTCCCCATGATCCGAATGAGGAAAGATGAGTACTATCAATGCTGCTGTGGACAGCATGAGTATAATTTTGTAAATCAAGCCCATAAGGCCTATTGTGCGCGGAAGTATCTTGCCCATATCGCAGATTTGTCTGACCGCAAAAATACGAAAAAAAAATTTTTTTTCAAATCTCACGAATTCCTCATCGCCATCAATGCAGTATCTGGCCGTTATTTTCTGATAGGTGCTTTTTTAAAATTTTCAACATTGATATGTTTGTATCTATTTACAAAAAAATTTTGCTGTTCGGGAAAATGGTTGTATCTTTGCACTTTGAAATTTTTGCGATTTAATCTTAAAACACTATAACAGATGACTCAACAAATCCTCATTGCGGTAATGGTACTCGGCATCATCGGTGCCTTCTTTGCCGTTGTGCTCTACTACGTGGCACAGAAGTTCAAGGTGGTTGAAGACCCGCTGATTGACGAGGTCGCCGAGGTGCTCCCCGGAGCCAACTGCGGCGGCTGCGGAAAGGCCGGCTGCCGCGCTTTCGCCGAAGCCTGCGTCGCTCAGGGCAACCTCGAAGGTCTTCGCTGTGCCCCAGGCGGCGATGCTGTCGCCGCCAAGATAGCTCAGCTGCTCGGCTGTGCCGTGGAACAGGGCGAACCCCAGGTGGCTGTGGTGCGCTGCAATCCCGCCAACTGTCGGATTGTTGCCGCTGACTCCACTTCGGTCGTCATCAGCGACAATCGCCGTTCCAACTATGATGGCCTGCGCTCCTGCGCATTCGAAAATACTGTCTACACCGGCGAGAGCGGATGTCACTTCGGGTGTCTCGGCTGTGGCGACTGTGTGGCTGCATGCCAGTTTGACGCCATACATATGGGTCCCGATGGCGTCCCTGTGGTCGACGAGGAAAAGTGCACCGCCTGTGGCGCCTGTGCCAAAGCGTGTCCACGCCGCATCATTGAGTTGCGCAACAAAGGCCGCATGAATCGCCGCGTCTTCGTCTCCTGCGTCAACAAGGAGAAGGGCGCCGTCGCCATGAAGAGCTGTGCCAACGCCTGTATCGGCTGTGGCAAATGCGCCAAGGTGTGTCCCGTGGAGGCCATCACCATCGCCGACAACCTGTCCTACATCGACTATAAGAAGTGCATTGCCTGCCGCAAATGCGTTCTTGAGTGTCCCACCCACGCTATCCACTACGCCAACTTCCCCGCGCCTCCCGTCAAACCCGCACCCAAGCCCGAGGCTCCGGCCGCTGACGGCGCAAGCGCCGCCAAGCAGGACAGTGCCCAAGCTTAATTCCAATTGGTTCGACCGGCTCACCATAAATCAAATATCAACTTGAAGAGATGAAAACATTCAAAATGGGTGGTGTACACCCCGAAGAGAATAAGATATCCAATGACGCCGCCATCGAGGTGATGCCCGTACCGGCACAGATGGTGGTGATGATGAACCAGCACCTTGGTGCTCCCGCTACCCCCGTGGTGCAGAAGGGAGACAAGGTGAAGGTAGGCCAGCTCATCGGAGAAGCTCAGGCCTTTATGTGCGCCAACGTCCATTCCCCTGTCAGCGGTACCGTCCTCAAGGTCGACACCGTCAAGGACGCCTTTGGCATCACCAAGCCTGCCGTCTACATCACCGTGGAGGGCGACGAATGGCAGGAGACCATCGACCGCACTCCCGACATTAAGCGCGAGTGCACCCTCGAGCCTCAGGCTATCGTTGCCAAGCTCAAGGAGATGGGTATTGTGGGTCTTGGTGGCGCCACATTCCCCGCACACATCAAATACAATATTCCGGAGGGCAAGAAGGCCGAATATCTCATCATCAACGCCGCTGAGTGTGAGCCCTACCTCACCAGCGACTACCGTGTGATGATGGAACACCCCGAAGAGGTCTGCATCGGTGTCAGCATCCTCCGCAAGGCACTCGGTGTCCCCAACGCCTACATCGGCATCGAGAACAACAAACCTCTCGCTATTGCTAAGATGCAAGAGGTGGCCAAGCAATTCGAGGGTATCGTCATCGAGCCCTTGAAGGTGAAGTACCCCCAGGGTGCCGAGAAACAGCTCATCAACGCCGTTACCGGCCGTAAGGTGCCCAGTGGCAAGCTGCCCATCGACGTGGGTTGCGTGGTATCCAACCTTGGTACCTCCTTTGCTGTCTACGAGGCCGTGCAGAAGAATAAACCCCTCATCGAGAATATTCTCACCGTGACGGGCAAGAAGTTGCCGTCGCAGCACAACTACATCGTCCGCATTGGTACAACCTACAACGACATCATCAAGCACGCTATTGGCCAGCTTCCCGACACTACCGGTAAGGTGATCAGTGGTGGCACCATGATGGGTAGGGCTGTGGTGAACCTCGACGCCCCGACGGTGAAGGGCAATAGTAGTGTGCTGGTGATGGACGAAGGCGAGGCCCGCCGCAATCCTGAGACCGCATGCATCCGCTGTGGTAAGTGTATGCACGCCTGCCCTATGGGTCTTGAGCCCTACCTCTTCTCAGCATTGGTAAAGAATGGCCGTATCGAGGATGCTCAGAAGCACAATATTCTCGACTGCATAGAGTGCGGATGCTGCTTCTTTAGCTGCCCCGCCAACAAGCCTCTCACCGACGAGATACGTCTCGGTAAGAACAAGGTTCGCGCCATGATGGCCGCTAAGAAATAACCCATCTCTTTTAACCCGGAAAATATTATAATAATTATGAATCTATTAAATATATCGGGCTCGCCCCACGTGCACAGCGACGAGTCGACCAAGAAAATCATGTGGCGCGTCAATATGGCCCTTATCCCCGCTCTGCTGGTGGCCATAGCCTACTTTGGCATCAACGCCCTGCTGGTAAGCATCATCGCCGTGGTGAGTTGTGTGCTTTTCCAGTGGCTCATTGAGAAATTCATCCTCAAGGTGCCCACCACCATCTGCGATGGCTCTGCCGTGGTGACAGGTCTCTTGTTGGCCTTCAATGTCCCCGCTACGCCTTCCATGATGTGGATCGTTATCATTGGTGCCCTTGTAGCCATTGGTATTGGCAAGATGACCTTTGGTGGACTCGGCAAGAATCCCTTTAACCCCGCCCTCGTGGGACGTGTCTTCCTCCTCATCTCCTTCCCCGTCCAGATGACCACATGGCCCGTCGTCGACGGCATCTTCCCCATGCACTTTGACCTCGCCACCGGTGCCACCCCCCTTGCGGCTTTCAAAGAGGGCTCCTTGGGCAGCGACGTGACGCTCTGGGATGCCTTCCTCGGCCACATCGGTGGCTCTATGGGTGAAGTGTCGGCATTGGCTATCCTTATCGGTGCCGCCTACCTCTGCTGGAAGAAGATCATCTCTTGGCATATTCCCGTGTCATTTATCGGCACAGCGTTCATCTTCAGCGCCATCCTTTGGCTTGTGAATCCCGATCAGTACATGGATCCCCTGATGACCCTCTTCACCGGCGGCATCATGCTCGGCGCCTGCTTCATGGCTACCGATATGGTTACCTCTCCGATGGCTAAGAGTGGTCAGCTCATCTTCGGTGTCGGTTGCGGCCTCCTCACCATTATCATCCGCAACTGGGGTGCCTATCCCGAAGGCGTCAGTTTCGCCATCCTCCTAATGAATAGTGTCACTCCCCTTATCAACCGCTGGTGCAAGCCCGCACGCTTCGCTGAGTAAAGGTTAACGTTTAAAGATTAAAGTTATGGCAAAGAAAGCACAATCCACACTTATCAATATGCTCCTCTCGCTGACGGTTATAGCCCTCGTGGCTGCCGCCGCCCTCGCCGCTGTCAACGGTGTCACGCAGGAACCCATAGCACAAGCTCAAGAGGCTAAAGTACAGGCAGCTATCAAGGCTGTGTTGCCCCCCTTCGAGACCATAGAAAACCGTGATATCGACGGTGCAGCAGCCAATGTGGCTCTCGACGCTGACGGCAACATCGTGGGCGCCGCTATCGAGGCTGGTAACGACGAAGGCTTCGGCGGTCATCTCCAGGTTATGGTGGGCTTCGACAAGGACGGCAATGTCTACGGCTACAGCATCCTCGAGAGCCATGAGACCCCCGGCCTCGGCGCCAAAGCGGGTGAATGGTTCCAGAAGGATGGCAAAGGATCTGTCATAGGACTCAACCCCTCCGACGAACTCAAGGTTAAGAAGGATGGCGGCAGTGTTGATGCCATCAGTGGTTCTACCATCACTTCCCGCGCCTTCCTCAGCGCCATTAACCAGGCCTATACCGTCTTCAGCAAGATTCAATAACACCCCCCTCAACAATACGTAGCTATGAACGCAAAAGATATTATCAAAAACGGTCTCATCAAAGAGAACCCCACCTGGGTGCTTATCCTCGGTATGTGCCCCACGCTGGCTACCACCACCTCGGCTATTAACGGCATGATGATGGGCCTTGCTACCGCTTTCGTACTGATGATGTCCAACATCGTCATCTCGCTCCTCAAGAGTGTTATCCCCGATAAGGTCCGCATCCCCGCATTCATCGTTGTCATCGCCACCTTCGTGACTATCGTGCAGATGGTTATGCAGGCCTATATGTCCGATATGTACGAGACCCTCGGCCTCTTTATCCCACTTATCGTTGTGAACTGCATTGTGCTCGGCCGCGCCGAAGCTTTCGCCTCCAAGAATGGCGTCGGCCATTCGGCTCTCGACGGCATCTTCATGGGCCTCGGCTTCACCTGGGCTCTCACGCTCATCGGCATGGTTCGCGAACTTCTCGGCACAGGTTGCATATTTGGTCATAGCCTCATCGGCGGCGCCGACGGCATGCTTATGATGATTCTGCCTCCTGGCGGCTTCATCGCCCTCGGCCTCCTCATGGCTCTCATCAACCACCTTCGCCACAGAAGCGTTAAAAAATCTTAAAAATAATTAATTGCTGAGCTCTTAAGGGGTTCCAATGCCTCTTATAGGCAAACAAGAGTAAAACAGAGCATGAAAAAGATTATTGCTGTTGCTGCTATGCTTATGGCCTTTGGAGGCCTCAAAGCGCAAGATTGCGACGCTATCATGTTGCCTTTCTTTAAAGGTGACATGCAGCGCATGGAGGAATATAAGGCCGTTGCTCCCGAGAAGTTCGAGTACCGCTGCATGATCTCGCAGAGCATGATGGATGTGAGCGACACCATCCCGCAGGGCGCACTCACCTTCAACATCAACGAGCTCACCGACATCCTGACGGGCGAAAAGCTATCTGTTTCTTTTGTGGTTGATCTCAATGTAATGAGTTTTTATCAGTATTCTTTCTACGATTTTCTTACCCAGATACCGCAACGCGAGGAGGGTATTATTTGCTTTTCTACGCCTTCGTCAGAGCATCCCTATCTGCTTGTCTTTTCTAATCATTATATGAAGGGACGTCTCAAAGGTGAGACCGAATGATAAATACACATGTTATGAAGAAGTTTTTATTGTCTCTTGCCCTATTCTCGCTTCCGTTGGCATCTATGGCACAAGCTACCCTAGTGCCACTCAATGAAGAGAATAATGGTCAGGTGGTCTCCTATGATCCAAATAGTTCTACTCTTGGTATTTGTGACAATGGGGGCGAAAGCGGCATTTATTCAGCAGGTGACTATTCTGTGACCGTTCAAGGCGTCTGTAATATTCCTGGTAAGCGATTCTGTTTCGTTATCAACCAGCTCGATATCGACTGCCACGATACGCTCTATATCTACGATGGCCCCGATGCCACTGGAGAGGTGCGTGCCAAAATCAACAATTGCACAGGTTACGCTGTTGACCGTCAGATATTCATCTCGCCCACTAACACTACGGGTATGATCACCGTGCGCTTCGTGGCGGGTTCCAACCGCAGTGGCCACGCTGGTTTCAACCTCAATGCTGCCTGCGAGAAACCCTGCGAGAAGGTAGTGCCGCAGATTACACGCACCTTCTACCGCACCCGCAACGGCCAGGTTTATGATACTGCCCAGATACGTCGCGTACCCATCTACGACACCGTGTGGAATATTCTCTCCAACGGCGACACCGCCGGCTATAGCCGCATCGACTCGAACTTCTTCAATGGCGCCCACCTCTGCATCGGCGATGGTGTCATCTTCAAAGGCTGGGGCCAGTACACCCACTACCACGGCTACTACAACCCTGTCGACTCCACGTCCATCTTCACGTGGAATATGGACAACGAGGGCGACAGCTTGGTCGGTCGCGGATTGACAACCATCACCTACAACGACTACCAGCAGACGGGCTGCTACGACCTCTCACTCAGCGTAGTGGACGAGTTCGGCTGCACGTCGAGCGTCTACACCAGTGTGCGTGTACGTACCGCCACCAATCCCATCAAGACGGTGTTCACGCTGGCCGATATCTGCAACGTTGACTCGCTGATGGTGAATGTGGGTTACGACGGCGAGAATGCCACCCTGACGCTCCGCGAAGTGGAGGCTGCGCAGACAGTGTCTAAGATCAATGAGATCCGCACTTTTATCCCCGACGGTCCCAACTGCCCGGGTATGCCCCTCTGCTACAGTGCCCCTGTGGAGTTCACAGAGTTTCCCGCCAGCCGCCGCGTGCGTGCCGCCGAGGACATCTGCTCCATCTGTATCAATATGGAGCACACCTTCATGGGCGATATCACTGTATACCTTAAATGCCCCACGGGACAGCGTGCCCCCTTGTTCTTTGGTAATTATAATCAAACACCACGAGAAGGTCGAGAAGATACTTATACCCATTCGCAGACAGAGGAACCGGGTGCTCATGGAGGTGGTACTGATTTGGGCTATGCAACAAGTCCCGATAGTGGTTGTGACTCCCTGAATAATCCCTTTGGAGCTGGACTTGACTACTGTTTCAGCCGCAACTCCGATTACACTCTTGTGACAGGACAACCGGCCGGTGAGATTGTGGGTCGTCCCAACGGTCAGTTCTACATTACCTATGGAGGTTATACCATTAATGTTCAGAACGGCGAATTTCTTCCTCTTCCTGCGGGTTTTAACCAGCGTTATGGAACAAGCTATTCTGGTACTACCAAATTGCCCAGCAACCACGAATTGAAGAGCGACTACTACATTCCCTATACCGATTTCTCTGAGTTGGTGGGTTGCCCCCTTAACGGTGTGTGGGAGGTAGAGGTATGCGACGAGTGGAACATCGACAATGGCTGGGTATTCAATTGGTCGCTCGACATCTGCGGTGTGTCGCAGGACGACGACTGCAAGTATGAGGTGGGCATCGACTCGCTTGTATGGGTTCCCGATCCGTCGCCCCAATACCACGACTATGCCATGGGGCACTACCGCGGCCTCCAGGTCTACAAGGAGAGTCCCAAAGTGTCCTATATATCCTCCCCCGACACCGCTGGTACCTTCCCCATCATTGTGGAGGTGCATGATGAGTTCGGCTGCGTGTGGGACACCAACACCCGCATCACCACCTACTGGACTCCCGTACCCAACCTCGGTAACGACACTTCGCTCTGCGGTGTGGAACGTATGACCCTCGATGCTACCGACCGCCACACGGCCACCGAAAACTACACCTACCTCTGGGAGCCCTTCGGACAGGATAGCGCCTCTATTGTCACCAAACAAGAGGCGGGTGCCGATATTATCTATGTGACTCAGGTCACCAACACACGTGCCAATAACCGTTGTGTGGCGCGTGACAGCATACTCGTGCGACAAAGCCGCCAGCCGCTGCCGAACTTCATCCCCGACCCCTTCAGCTTCGAAGGCTGTGACCCCTTCACGCTGACCTTCCAGAACCAGTCCATCAATGCCGATCGCCATTTCTGGGACTTCGGCGACGGACTTACCTCGACACAGCCTAACCCCACTCACACCTTCTCCGAGGGTACCTACACGCTGCGCTACTACGCCTACTCCGACGGCGGATGTGTGGACTCCGTAATTTCCGAGGGTGGCATCACTGTGTTCCCATCACCTCAAGCCTCCTTCGTGTGGTCTCCGACCTATCCCACGGTGACGAACTCACAGGTCTCTTTCACCAACCTCACCACCCCCCAGACCGACGATATGCTCTACTTCTGGGAGATGCAGTACAACCCGGATAACCCCCTCTCCGTGGAGACACTCACCGACAAGGATGTACAGTTCGACTTCAAGCAGTATGCCGCCGAGAATCCCACCGGCAACTACGCTGTGCGCCTCATCGCCCGCTCCGATAACCTCGGACCCTCAGGACGCATCGTACAGTGCCGCGATACGGCAGAAAACTTGCTGCTCGTTATCAACGATTTCCTACAATTCCCCAATGTAGTGACACCCAACGGCGACGGCATCAACGACCGCTTCGTGATTGGCAATCTTGTCGAAGGTAAGGGCTACCCCTTCAACACTCTTGACATCTACAACCAATGGGGCACCCGCGTATTCCACGCTGAAAACATCGACGATGACGGCGACTTCTGGGATCCTGCCGACATGCCCACAGGCACCTACTTCTACCGCTTCACAGCACGTGGATATAGCGGCAATTTGGAACACAACGGCGCCATAGAGGTAATTAAATAATACCTCACCAGTCGTAGACAAAAAAATGAGGTGAGCCCTACACCAGGGCTCACCTCTCATTTTTTTTCCTCTATATCGGAAATTATTCGTATTT
Source organism: uncultured Bacteroidota bacterium (assembly GCA_902783595.1). Taxonomy (GTDB): domain Bacteria; phylum Bacteroidota; class Bacteroidia; order Bacteroidales; family P3; genus Colimorpha. The sequence goes on along the minus strand of CACZRR010000040.1, from coordinate 4,924 downwards.
TTGCACGCTCTTATTCTGCAATGATAGACCAGGAGACCATACAACGCATCATGGATGCCGCCCGCATCGAGGAGGTGATAGGTGATTTCGTATCTCTCAAGAAGCGTGGTGCCAACCATATAGGCTGCTGTCCCTTCCACAACGAGAAGACGCCGTCGTTCTATGTCTCTCCGTCCAAGGGCATCTTCAAGTGCTTTGGATGCGGCGAAGCAGGCGACGTGGTGGCGTTTCTCAAGAAGCACGAGCACTTCAACTACCCAGAAGCACTGCGCTACCTGGCTAACAAGTACAACATCGAAATCCGCGAGGAGGAGATGAACGATGAGCAGAAGGAGAAGCAGAACGAACGCGACGCGTTGTTCCACCTTTCTGAGTTTGCCCAGAAACACTTCGCCGACCTGCTCTACAACGACGAGATGGGCCGCGCCGTAGGCCTCAGTTACCTTCGTGGCCGCGGTCTCAGCGACGAGGTTATCAAGACCTTTGGCCTTGGTTACTGCCTCGACCAGTGGAATGCCTTCACTGACCACGCCCGCCGCAACGGATATAGTGACGAGGTGCTGGAAAAGACGGGCCTCACCATCTTCAAGGACTTTGAAAGGTCGGAGTTAGAAGGTCGGAGCTCAGAGGTTGGCGAACAGAGTTCGGGGCACACCACGGAGAGCGGAAAAGAGCGTAGGCAGATACGACGCTCGTACGATCGCTTCCGTGGCCGTGTGATGTTCCCCATCTACAGCATCTCCGGTCGTGTGCTGGGTTTCTCCGGCCGTGTGCTTACCAGCGAGAAACAGGCCGCCAAATACGTCAACTCTCCCGACTCCGACATCTACAATAAGAGCCGCACCCTCTACGGACTCTATCAGGCACGCACCGCCATATCGCGCGCTAATAAGTGCTACCTTGTTGAGGGCAATATCGACGTTATCTCGATGTACCAGTCGGGTGTGCAGAACACTGTGGCGTCGTGCGGCACCTCGCTCACCACAGAGCAGATACGCCTCATCAAGCGCTACACCCCCAATGTCACCGTGCTCTACGACGGCGACGCCGCCGGCATCAAGGCAGCGCTACGTGCTGTAGACCTGCTCTTCGCTGAAGGGATGCACGTCAGGGTGGTTCTCTTCCCTGACGGCGACGACCCTGACAGCTACGCCCAGAAGTACGGTTCCACGCAGCTGCAGGAATACCTGGCCACTCACGAGGACAACTTCATTATGTACAAAACGCGTGTTCAGCTTGATGCCGTCAAGGGTGACCCCATTCGTCGCGCCGAGTTGCTGCACGACACAGCCACCACCATCGCACTGGTCACTGACATGATGGAGCGCCAGGAGTACATACGCCAGTGTGCCTACCTCCTCAACACCAGCGAGGATGCCCTCACCTCCGAGGTGGCAAAGGCCATCAATCAGAACCGCCAGAAGAGCTACGAGGCCGCTGCCACCACAGAATCTACGCCCGCTCCTGCCGCAACACCGGCACCCGCCGCAATACCAGCAGATGTGCCACAGCAGATGGTGACGACGGCTCTCAGGGTCGACGAGCGTGAGCGCCATATTATCGCACTGCTCCTCAACTACGGAGACCGGCTCATCGCCGATCCCACGCCGGGCAGCAACGCCGACGAGCAGGGTGAATACCCCGTGGCCACATGGATTGTGACGGCGCTGAGCAGTGACGGTCTATCCTTTTCGGACCCTCGCTGCCAGAAGATCTACGAATACTACTGCTACCAGCAGCAACAAGGTCTCCCTGCCGACGCTTCCATCTTCGTCACCGACCCCGACGACGCTGTGCGCGACTTCGCCATCTCGCTGATGGTGGACACCCATCGCGTCAGCAACAGCTGGTGGAACCTCAAGCATATCTCTGTGCCCTCCATCGAGGATAACCTACAGCAGGATGTCTGGGAGAGCATACTCCTCTTCAAAGCCAAATACCTCGACGACCGCATTGACGACAATGCCCGTCGCTTTCGGTCGGCCAGTCCCGATAACATCAACGACCTCCTGGCGGAAAAGAAAGCCCTGGTCGATCTCAAACGCAAGATAGGGCAGGATCTACACTATGTAATCATCTAATCATGGATCTGCAGACGCTGAAACAACGATACGGTATCATAGGCAACGATGCCAAGTTGCTGCTGGCTTTGAATAAGGCCGTGCAGGTGGCACCCACCGACCTCTCCATCCTTATCACCGGTGAGAGCGGTGTCGGCAAGGATGTCTTCTCTCGCATCATTCACGACAATAGCAGTCGCAAGCATGCCCACGGTGGCCACGGCCTCATCTCCGTGAACTGCGGCGCCATCCCCGAGGGCACCATCGAGAGCGAACTCTTCGGCCACGTGAAGGGTGCCTTCACCGGCGCCGACCGCAGCCGCAAGGGCTACTTTGAGGAGGCCGACGGCGGCACCATTTTCCTCGACGAGATTGGCGAGCTGCCTTTAGCCATGCAGGTCAAGCTACTGCGTGTGCTCGAGAACGGCGAGATTATCCCCGTGGGTTCATCGACGGCGCAGAAAATTAACGTCAGGGTGGTGGCGGCCACCAATGTCGATATTGTGGAGGCCGTGCGCAGCGGCCGCTTCCGTGAGGATCTCTACTACCGCCTCAACCAGATCAGCATCTATCTGCCTCCCCTGCGCGAACGCAAAGAGGACATACCCCTCCTTTTCCGTAAATTCTCGTCGGATGTAGCAGAGAAATACCACATGCCGCCCATCGTCCTCGACAGCGCAGCACGCGATATGCTCATGCAGTATCCGTGGTACGGCAACATTCGCGAACTGAAGAACATCACCGAGCAGGTCGCCGTGGTGGAGACAGAGCGCACCATCACCGCCGACATCCTCAGCAACTACCTCACCACCGTTCCCGCCGAACGTATGCCGGCTCTCGTACCCGAAAGGGGAGAGGTGACCACCCCTGCCGGCATCACTGACCGCGAGCTGCTGCTCAAGGCCCTCTCCATGGGACAGATGATCAGCGAGATGCGCAATGAAATTAACGAGTTGCGCCAGATGGTGTCCCAGTCACTCAGCCAACCTGCCTCCCAGCCTCCTAGTCACCCCGTCACCCAGATACTCAGTCACCCTGTCACTCCCGACGAGGAATTCCTCACCCCCGAGGTGATAGAGGACGACAGCCTCAACCTTGACGATCGCGAGCGCCACGCCATCCTGCGCGCCTTGCAGCGCAATGGAGGCAATCGTCGCGGCGCTGCAGCCGACCTGCACATTTCCGAGCGCACCCTCTACCGAAAAATCAAAGAGTACGGCATCGAGAGTTGAGAAAAACCAAGGATTATATGAAGACTAACGATATCAGAATCAACCTTCCTGCTTCGAAGAGCCTGAGCAACCGCTGGCTAATGATCAATCATCTCACCGGCGGCCATTTCCGCATCAACAAGCTCTCCACATCCGGCGACACCAAGCTCTTGCGCACTCTTTTGGCGCAGATTGAGAGCGGCAGCAACAAAGTGTACTACTGCAACAACGCCGGCAGTGTGGCACGTTTCCTCATGCCGTTGCTGGCCATCACACCAGGCACACACCTCCTCACCGGCGACGAGCGCCTCTGCCACCGTCCCATGCAGCCTCTCATCGAGGCATTGCGCAACATGGGGCTCCGCATAGAATGTATGGAGGAGGAGGGTTTCCTGCCCATCACTATCCACGGCAGCGTTCCCACGCGCCGCACAGTGTCCATAGACCCCGTGCTCAGTAGCCAGTTTGTCAGTGCCCTGTTGCTTGTTGCGCCGCAGATGCCAGAAGGTATCTCGCTCACTATGACGCAACGCCCCACGTCGCGCCCCTATATCGAGATGACCTGTGACGCACTGCGTATGGCCGGTATCGAGGTGCGCCGTTCTTCCAATGGCCGCACCTACTATGTGCAGCCGCTGGATCGCAAGCTCGCCGCCGCCACCATAGGCATAGAGCGCGACTGGTCGTCGGCATCCTACTTCTACACCATGGCCCTGCTGCGTCCCGACTTGCGCATCCGCTTGCTGGGTCTGCAGCTCGATTCCTGCCAGGGTGACAGCGCCACCGACGCCTTCTTCTCGCAGCTTGGCATCGTCACCACTGAGGTGCGTAACCCCTACCGTGCTGCCGGTCGCAGTATCACCTTGCGTGGTGGCGGCGCGCTGCCCAAGACCATGCAATTCAGCTGCCTCGATTGTCCCGACCTGGTGCCCACCTTTGCCGTCGCCGCCGCCGCCGTGGGCGTCAAGACTGTACTCAAGGGGGTGAGCAACATTGCCCTCAAGGAGAGCGACCGTATGGAGTCTATCACCGCCGAGTTGAAACGTATGGGAGGTAAGGTGACGGCTACGGACGACACCATGACCATCATGCCTGCCAAGTTGCACCCCACGGAGATGGTGCGCACCTATGGAGACCACCGGTTGGCGATGGCTTTTGCACCGCTCAAGTTGCTCTTTCCCGACCTCGAGATTGAAAATCCCGATGTAGTGGACAAGTCATTCCCCGAGTTTTGGGATGAATTTGCCAAGGTAATCAATGCCTAAACTTATCATCGTTGCGGGTCCCACGGCAGTGGGTAAGACAGCCTATGCTGTGCGTCTGGCCCGTGAGATGGACACGGAGATTGTGTCGTGCGACTCGCGTCAGTTCTACCGCGAGCTGCGCATCGGCGTGGCGCGCCCCTCCGACGACGAACTGTCCGCCGCACCCCACCATTTCGTCGCCTGCCGCTCGGTCACCGAGCCTTACAACATCTCCGACTTCGAGCACGACGCCCTAGCCCTCCTCGACCGCCTCTTCGCCCGCCACGATGTCGTCCTCGCCGTCGGCGGCAGCGGCCTCTACGTCGACGCCCTGCGCCTCGGCGTCTCCTCCATGCCCGACCCCACGCCCGAACTCCGCGCACGCCTGCAGCAGATGCCCCTCGAGGAG
>CACZRR010000039.1 GCA_902783595.1 uncultured Bacteroidota bacterium | reverse complement strand
TTCTTATTTGAACACAAAGTTTGTTCGCCTTTTAGTGGCTACCAAGACCTCCACACAAAGTACTCCCCCTGACGCATTTGAGTTCGTTCCCCTTCAAGACTTCTCCCACCCATGGACGGACGAGATGCTGTATAAGAAATACGGTTTGGACAAGGACGAGATTGCCTTTATCGAGAGTATGATACGACCGATGGAATAGGCCAACATCGCCGACGGATTACCAAAGGACCGTAAAAACCCACGCCGAGGGGAAAGACTCGGCAACAACATATAACAGAGCGCTCTTTGAAATAATTAGGTAGAAAATAAAAGGAATCCCATACAATAATTGGAACACATTGCCGTTAAAAAGACATGAATGAATATGACACAATAGAAGAAGGGAACAATGGTGTTAGTGAACCTGATGTACAATATGGGACTGTGAGTGCCCACCATAATGGCTTCGTTCCATCTCCACACAAGCCCCGTATTATTACAGAGGAGGAAATAGCACAATGCTTTACCCTCGAGGAATCTCGCAGACGTATGAATGAAATAATTGAGAGTACACACAATCATACCACTGGATGTGTGGAAGACACTCCTATTGTGCCCCGTAAATGCTCTATCAATGATGTGATGCAAAGAAGTATGACAATAGAGCAGTTCACCGCCAAACTGTATGCAACGGTCGACAAGTTTTACGGTTCGAAAGCATGAGGGTATTTATCGACGAACAGGTTTTTGAGAAGGTAAACACTTTCTACTATGCAGCCATGCAGAACCACATAACCCTCACAAAGGAGACTGTGGACAGAAAGATATGGCGGATGGAGAAAGGATTACAGACCTTGTGTCGTATGCAAGGATTCCGCAAGGCTTGGTTGAAACAAGAATGGATTGAACAAGAATGGCAGGAGTTTCTATGCGAGGGGTTTGTGTTTGCTTACGAAGTATGTGAAGATGAGACTACAGGCGAACAATTCGTATGGGTTCGCGATGTGGTACACGGAAGCTTGTATCATTAATACTTTTCTACCTATTATTTCTGCATAAGGGCGTCTGTTTGAAATGATAACGGACAAATTGACATATTATGCAGACCACAGAACAGATACTCCCTGAGATGCGGCGCGCGGTGCCGCAGATTTACATGTACGACGACACCTCGTTCCCCGGCTGGATCAAGATCGGGCAGACGACACGTGCCGACGTGCGCAGGCGTATCGACGAGCAGCACCCCATCACGGAGCCACACAAAACATATCACCTGCTGTGGCATGACAACGCCTTCTATGCCGACGGCAGTGGCGAGAGTTTTTCTGATCACGACCTGCACGAGATGCTGCGCCGCATGGGGAAAGAGTTGATAGGGGAGTGGTGCCGCTGCTCGCTGCGCGAGGCCAAGGCGGCCTACGTGGCGGTGCGTCACCGCGACACACACGTGGAGACGGTGCGCGACCTCGACTACAAGATGCGCGAGGAACAAGAGAAAGCTGTAAAAGACACTGCCGACTACTTCGCCATGATGGACGAGGAGGAACCCGACCGCCCGAGCCACTATCTGTGGAACGCCAAGATGCGCTTCGGCAAGACCTTTGCCACCTACCAGCTGGCCAAACGGATGGGGGCTAAGCGGGTGCTGGTGCTTACCTTCAAGCCCGCCGTGGAGGACTCGTGGCGCGACGACCTGCTGCGGCATAGAGACTTCGAAGGCTGGCGGTACTATAGTGGAAAGTGGAAAGATGAAAGTGGAAAGAGCTTGGACGCGCCAGCCTCGCTTTCCACTTTCCACTCTCAACTTTCAACTCCATTGGTGGTCTTCGGCTCGTTCCAAGACTATCTCGGCAGGGACAAGTATGGCAACATCAAGCCCAAGAACGAGTGGGTGCACAGCATCGACTGGGACCTGATAGTGCTGGACGAGTACCACTTCGGCGCCTGGAACGACAACGCCAAGAGCCTGCTGGACCTTGGCGATGCCGATGCCAAGCGACGGCAGGCCGAGGAGGACGCTGTGATGAGTGAGAGCGGCATCGATGTGGAGAGCGGCCGCGCTTGGGATGACGAGGAGGTGCCCATCACGGGACGGCACTACCTCTACCTCAGCGGAACGCCGTTCCGCGCCCTGGCAACGGGCGAGTTTATGGAGAACCAGATATTCAACTGGACCTACCAAGACGAGCAAGCACGGAAGGAAGAGGTGGGTGGCCCCTACCTGGAGATGCCCACGATGGTGATGATGACCTACCAGATGCCGCAGGACCTCGGGGCGATGATAGAACAATGGGATATGGACGGGTTCGACCTAAACGAATTCTTCCGTGCGGAGGGCAAAACCTTCGTGCATGAGAAGGCGGTGCAGAAGTGGCTCGACATTATCCGCGGCAAGGCACCTATCTATGGCGACGCAGGATCGCCGCTGAATGAGCATCCGCCGTTGCCCTTTGAGGATACACGATTGCTTGACCTCTGCGCCCACACGATGTGGTTCCTGCCCAACGTGGCCTCGTGCGACGCCATGGAGGCATTGCTGCAGCGTCCCGCTAATGGTTTCTACCGGAACTACACTGTCATCAACTGCAGTGGCAGCAAGGCTGGCATCGGCGTTGATGCCCTCGGACCGGTGCGCGACGCCATGGGCGAGAATCCCCTCAAAACACGCACCATCACGCTGACCTGCGGCAAGCTGACAACGGGTGTCACCTTGCGTCCGCTGGGCGGATTGCTGATGTTGCGCAACTGCTCGAGCCCCGAGACCTATTTCCAGACGGCTTTCCGCGTGCAGAGCCCCTGGACAGCCGTCGACAAGGACGACCCCACGAAGAAAACCATCCTCAAGCCCACCTGCTATGTCTTCGATTTCGCACCCAACCGTGCCCTGCGTGAGGTGGTGACCTACGCCAACCAACTTGACGTGGACAGCAACCGCCGTATCACCGACAAGGTGGGCGACTTTATCAACTTCCTGCCCATCCTGCAGTTCGACGGCAGCTCGATGAAGAGGGTGGATGCCACCGAGATTCTCGACTTTGTGGACAACGGCACCAGCGGCACCCTGCTGGCTCGTCGATGGAACAGCGCCCAGTTGGTGAATGTGGACAATGCCACCCTGCAACGGGTGCTCGACAACCCCGAGGCACTGGCCACCATCATGAAGATAGAAGGCTTCCGCGCATTGGGTGGCGATATTATTGAGAGCATAGTAAACCGTGCCGAGAAGATAAAGAAACTGAAACGTGAGGCGGGCGAGGGCGGTGATAGTAAGAAAAAGAAAGAGCTGTCGCAGGAGGAGAAGGAATACCGCTCTAAGCGACGCGAGGTGCAAGAAAAACTGATGAAGTTCGCTACGCGTATTCCCATCTTTATGTACCTCACTGACTACCGCGAGGAGAGTCTTGAGGATGTCATCCGCAAGCTGGAGCCGTCGCTCTTCGAGAGGGTCACAGGGTTGACCATCGACGACTTCGACCTGCTGCTGCGCGTCGGTGTCTTCAATAGGGCACAGATGAACGATGCTATCTTGAAATTCCGTCGCTATGAAGATGCCTCGCTCGTCTATACCGGTATGAACCGCCACGCTTCGGATACCCGTATCGGCTTGATGGACAGCACCGTTCCCATCGCTGCAATATTGGAGTGATGTTTATGTCTTGATTTTTCCTCGGCCTCATTTCCAAGGTCGTTCTGAACCGTTGCCGGGGTCGTTTGGACCTTGGCAGGACGCTCGCTATAGTGTGACGAGTACTGCTTGGATTGCGTTTGGCAAGGTTTTTGTAGGAAGGGTGGGGGAGAGCGGGGAAAAGGTGGACGAATAAGAAAAAAAGTGTATCTTTGTACGTTTTTCTGGCCCCATAGGGGAAGGATAATATGTTGATTTAAAAAAGTATATATATAATAATAGCACTATATTATGGCCAATTTTTTGACTAAGTTGTTTGGAAATAAGAGTCAGCGCGACCTCAAGGCCGTGAAGCCCTTCCTGGATGCCTGTCTGGCGGCCTATCCTGCCATTGCTGCCCTCGACAATGACGGTTTGCGTGGCAAGACGGTGGAGTTCCGTGGCCGCATCGCCGCCGCTGTGGAGAGTGAACGCAACGAGCTGCAGCAGATGCGTGCCCGCATCGAGGAGGAATACGATATGCCCGTCGAAGAGAAGGAGAACCTCTATAAACGCATCGACGAGTTGGAGAAACAAGAATACGAGAAGACGCAGAAGGTGCTCGACGAGATACTGCCCGAGGCATTTGCCGTGGTGAAGGAGACCGCCAAGCGCTTTGCACAGAACGAGACGGTGACGGTGACCGCTACCGACCACGACCGCGACCTTGCCGCCACTCATCCTTCTATCACCATTGAGGGCGACAAGGCTCTCTATAAGAACCACTGGGTGGCCGGCGGCAATGAGATTACCTGGGATATGGTGCACTACGATGTGCAGCTCATCGGCGGCATTGTGCTGCACAGCGGCAAGATCGCCGAGATGGCTACCGGTGAGGGTAAGACCCTCGTGGCCACGCTGCCCGTCTACCTCAACGCTCTGCCCGGCAAGGGTGTGCACGTTGTCACCGTCAACGACTACCTCGCCAAGCGCGACTCGGAATGGATGGGTATGCTCTTCGAGTTCCATGGCTTGACGGTGGATTGCATCGATAAGCACGAACCCCACAGCGAGGAGCGCAAACGCGCCTACAACTGCGACATCACCTACGGCACCAACAACGAGTTCGGTTTCGACTATCTGCGCGACAATATGAGCCGCAACCCCGAGGAGCTGGTGCAGAGAGGTCACAACTACGCCATTGTCGACGAGGTGGACTCGGTGCTTATCGACGATGCCCGTACACCCCTCATCATCAGTGGTCCTACCGGAAAGGACGATGACGAGCAGGAGTTCTACCGTTTCAAGCCCACCATCGAGAAGCTATACAATGCGCAACGCCTCATCGTCACGGCCTGCCTGGCTGACGCCAAGAAGGGCATCAGCGAACGCCCCGACGCCAAGCCCGACGAGGAGTGCGCCAAGCAGCTGCTGCGTGCCTACCGCGGCCTGCCGAAGAACAAGGCCCTCATCAAGTACCTCTCCGAACCCGGCATCAAGACGGTGCTGCTGCGCACGGAGAACTTCTACATGCAGGAGCAGAACAAGAATATGCACATTATCGACGAGGAACTGCTCTTCGTCATCGACGAGAAGAACAAGCAGGTGGAGCTTACCGACAAGGGTATGGAATACCTCACCTCGCTGGGCGAGGATCCCAACTTCTACCAGCTGCCCGACATCGGCAGTGCCATCGCCGAGGTGGAGCACAACAGCGCCCTCAGCGACGAGCAGAAGGCGGAGGCCAAGGACAAGATATACAACGATTTCGCCATCCAAAGCGAGCGCGTGCATACTGTCGACCAGTTGCTTAAGGCCTACACGCTCTTTGAGCGCGATGTGGATTATATCCTCACCGAAGACAACCAGGTGAAGATCGTCGACGAGCAGACGGGCCGTATCATGGAGGGCCGCCGGTGGAGCGACGGCCTGCACCAGGCCGTCGAAGCCAAGGAGAACGCGAAAGTGGAGGCGGCCACGCAGACCTACGCCACCATCACCCTGCAGAACTACTTCCGCATGTACAAGAAGTTGGCAGGTATGACGGGTACGGCAGAGACCGAGGCCGGCGAGTTCTGGAACATCTACAAACTCGACGTGGTGGTCATCCCCACCAACCGTCCTATCGCCCGCAACGATATGGACGACATGATCTACAAGACCAAGCGAGAGAAGTTCAAGGCCGTCATTGACGAGGTGGAACGTCTCATTGGTGAGGGACGCCCTGTGCTGGTGGGTACCACGAGCGTCGAGACTTCCGAGTTGTTGAGCAAGATGCTCAAGATGAAGAAAATCCCGCACAATGTGCTCAATGCCAAGCTGCACCAGAAGGAGGCCGACATTGTGGCACAGGCCGGTGAGCCAGGTCGCGTCACCATAGCCACCAACATGGCTGGTCGTGGTACCGATATCAAACTCAAGGGCGATGTGAGGGAGAAGGGAGGTCTGGCCATCATCGGCACCGAGCGTCACGAGAGCCGCCGTGTGGACCGCCAGTTGCGAGGTCGTGCCGGCCGTCAGGGTGACCCGGGCAGCTCGCTGTTCTTCGTCTCGCTGGAGGACGACCTGATGCGCCTATTTGGCTCGGAGCGTATCGCCAACGTCATGGACCGCATGGGTCTGCAGGAGGGCGAAGTGATACAGCATTCGATGATCACCAAGCAGATAGAGCGTGCACAGAAGAAGGTCGAGGAGAACAACTTCGGCATGCGTAAGCGTTTGCTCGAGTACGACGACGTGATGAACAATCAGCGTACCGTCATCTATAACAAGCGCCGTAATGCCCTCTATGGTGATCGTCTTTCAATCGACATCTCGAACATGTTCTATGACACCTGCGAGTTGCTCTACAGCGACGGCAGCGACTGGGAGGAATTCAAGATGGAGATTATCCGTGTCTTTGCCCACGAGGTGCCGATGTCGGAGCACGACTTCCTCTCGCTGCGGCGCCAGGAAGCTATACAGTTGCTCTATGATCAGTGCTTCAACGCCTATCGCGAGCGTATGCAGCGGCTCTGCGAGAACGCATGGCCCTTCATCAAGAATATCGCGGAGAACACGCGCTATATCAATGTGGCGTTCCCCATCACCGACGGCAAGAAGACGCTGAACGTCGTGGTGCCGGTCAAGAAGGCCTACGACACCCACGGGCGAGAGTTGCAGTTGAGCATTGAGAAGGGCATCACCCTTGCCATCATCGACGACCAGTGGAAGGAGCACCTTCGCCAGCTCGATGAGCTGCGCCAGAGTGTGCAGAATGCCACCTACGAGCAGAAAGACCCCTTGCTGATCTACAAGTTCGAGAGCTTTAAACTCTTCGAGCAGATGCTCCTCAATATCAACCGCGAGATCACCTCGTTCCTCAGCCGTGCCAGCCTACCGCTCCCGGAGCAGAGTCAGGTTCAGGAGGCTCGTCAGCCGCAGGCGCCCCAGCGTGGGTTGCGTGCCAGCCGTACCAACGACTTCGACCGTGCTGCTCAGCAGCAGCGGCAGGCCATAGAGAGCAGCCGTCAGCAGCCGCAGAAGATCTCGCCCGTGAGGGTGGAGAAGAAGGTGGGCCGCAACGACCCCTGCCCCTGCGGCAGTGGCAAGAAGTATAAGAACTGCCACGGGAAGGATCTGGAGGGTTGAGAAAAGACGATAGGAAAAGAAGGAGCCCCGCGCAACGCGCGGGGCTCCTCTTATTGTTGGCAGGTGTGATGCAAAATTATTCGCCCAGGTATTTGCCGTCGACCTCCCAGTTGAGCACCTTGCTGTCGCTCTCCTTCTTCCACCAGAGGAAGCCTTTCACCTTGGCGATGCGTGCCTGGTAGGTGAGTTTGCTGCGCACTTTGCGCACCCAGACCTCGCGTACCTTGTATTTGGGGAAGAGGTGTGCCACGGTGTCGGTGACAGCGTGGGGGTAATAGTCATCAACCATGTAGTGCGTCTCCGAGCCTTTGGGGCCGAACACCATGGCCTGGCGCGAACGCTCGGCATCGCGGTAGTTCACGCGGAAGGTGCTCTCGTCGAGCTGCCACCATTGCACATCGCTGGCGTTTTTCACCTGACGCTGAAAATCTTTGACATAGTTGACTTTCACATCACTCTCAGACACTTTCTTCTGAGCCATGAGAACCCCTTGGCATAGCAGAGTGGATAGGGCGACAATTATTATCTTTTTCATATCTAACGTATTATATTATATGTTGCAATGATTGTTGGGTGTACAAAAGTACGTCATTTGACCTATATGAGCAAATTTTTTTCAATATTTCGGCAGGAGGGACTGGATGACCTTGTCACCATCCTTGATGGCATAGCTGCACCATGCGAGCTTGAGGTCGAGGAGGTCGTTGTCGTCGAGTTGCCAATGGATGTCGGTAGCACGGCGCATACGCTCGGTGAGTGAGAAAAGGGAGAGTGCGGCGCATACGCTGATGTTGAAGCTCTCGGTGAATCCGTACATGGGTATCTTGACGTAGGCGTCGGCGCCGTCGATAGCCTCTTGTGTGAGGCCAGTGAGCTCGGTGCCGAAGACGAGAGCCGTGGGCTGGCTGATGTCGAGGTCGCCGATCATGGTGTCGTTTTCGTGGGGCAATGTAGCTACGATGCGGTAACCCTTGCTGTGGAGGTGGTCGTAGGTCTGCTGGATGGTGTTGTGGGGGTAGTAGTCGACCCATTTGGAGGATCCTACGGCCACATCGCCAGCGGGATTGAAGGGATTGCGGGCTTCGACAACATGGACATCCTGTACGCCGAAGCAGTCGCAGGAGCGCAGTACGGCGGCGGCGTTGTGGGATTGGTAGATATCTTCGAGCACCACGGCGATGTGGCGGGTGCGCAGGGGCGCGAGACGATCGAAGAGGGAGCGTCGCTCGGGGGTGATGAAGTCGGCGGCGCGCTCATAGAGGTTCTGTTTCTCGGCAAGGGAGAGAGAGGAGAAAGGGAAGGGGGCGTTGGGTTGTCGTTTCGGCATGGGTTGGGTATTGTTATTTTAATCGGAACGTTTAACACCTTGTTTGACTATGGTGGCGGGATTTCCGGCAAGGATGCTTAAGGGTTGGTCGTAGGAGCCGACAAGTCGTGCTCCTGCGGCGGCGGTGATGTGAGAGGCCAGATGAGTACCTTTGGTGACGATGACGTGGTGCCCGAGCCAGACATTGTCGCCGAAGACCACTTCTCTATCGGGATTGGTACGCGTGCCAGTGGCATCGGTAAGGGCATGCTGGTCGGTGTCCATGAGGGTGCAATCCCACGAGATGCGAGAGTGATTGCCAAAGGTCATGGCCTTATGACAGATCAGGGTAGAGCGAGGCCCGAGACAAAACATAGGTCCCAGGGTCAGTACAGCATCTTCTGCCACTTCGATGGCGGCGCCCATACCTATGGCGCAGTTGCCTTTGACGACCATATTACCTTGTATGCAGATACAGGGCCTATGATAGCGGAAGTCGCTGTTGGGACAGCCGTTGAATCCTATTATGATGAGTCCTGTCTTGAGTTGAGGGCTTTGTATTTCGATATGACCGGAGAGGTCGCGGACGACGGTGTGATGGGAGAGTAGCAGCGGCAGCCGCCAGGCTTGACGCAGAGGGAAGAGACGGAAGTTATAGACGATGCTGCGAGGAAGCGCTAAAAGATATCGTAGTGCCGTGCGGCGTTTCTCGCGGTGGCGTAGACTCATGGTTTATAGATTTGATGTGCAAAGATACGAAAAAATAATTTTTTTTCGTATCTTTGCACTTATGATAATAGGTTACGATGCAAAACGTGCTTTCTGTAACAATACAGGGCTGGGGAACTACAGCCGCATGGTGATTGGCGGCGTGGCGGAGAGAGACACTGAGGTGGTGCTCTACACACCTCGGCGACGCGGTCGTCACGAGCACTATTTCGATGAAAAGGGTCGTGTGAAGGTGCGTCAACCGCAAGGCTTATGGCATCTGGCACCCGCGTTGTGGCGTAGCGTGGCGATAGGGGGAAGGCTAGGGAAGGATGGTGTAGACCTCTTTCACGGATTGAGCCATGAGTTGCCATACGGCATTCCGAAGGGTGTGAAGAAGGTGGTTACGATGCACGACCTTATTGTCTTCCGCCATCCGGAGTATTTCAAGCCAATAGATCGACTGATACACCGAGTGAAGATGCGTCACGCTTGTGAGGGGGCCGACGTAGTGGTGGCTATCAGTGAGCAGACGAAGGCCGATCTGATAACGATGCTACATGTTGACGAGGCCAAGATCAGGGTGGTCTATCAGTCGTGCGACCCGTTGTTCTGGCACTGGTGCCAGCAAGTGACAGCGGGCGAGGACATGAGCATCGAGATGCGCTCGGCGCGGTTGAAGTATGGCTTACCCGAACGTTATGTGCTTTGTGTAGGCACCGTGGAGCCGCGCAAGAACCAAGCCGTGGTGGTACGTGCCATGGGGTCGCTACCGGATGATGTGGCGCTGGCGGTGGTGGGACGTAGTCGTAGCGGCTATGGCGAGGTGGTGCGTAAGGTGGCCGAGGAGTGTGGTGTGGCGCGGCGAGTGTTTTTCATTGAGGGAGCTGCGTTTGCCGACTTCCCAGCACTCTATGCAGGAGCCGTGGCATCCGTGTATATGTCGCGTTTTGAGGGATTTGGAATTCCTGTCCTTGAGGCTATGTGCTGTGATACGCCTGTGGTGACATCGAGTGTGAGTTCCATGCCCGAGGCTGGCGGTGAGGCAGTGCTTTATGCAGAACCCGACGATGTGGCGACCGTTGCGAAGCATTTACGGCGTCTGATGGAGGATCGGGATTTCCGAGCAGAGTGTGTGGAGAAGGGAAGGCTGCAGCGCGAGAAATTCGCCCCAGAGAAGGTGACTGAAGAGATGTTGAAACTTTACAGAACGCTTCTGTAGAGGTCGAGGATGCTGTTGTACATTCTAATGTAGGAGAGTTTTTCAACGAAATCCTTGCGTGCATTTTCTCCCATGGTATGCCGCAGGGTGGCGTTGGATACGAGTGTTTTGAGGGCTTCGGCTAATGAGTCGCTATCGTTAGGGGGTATCAGCAATCCACTATGGTGGTGGTTTACATATTCGCGTTGTCCTCCATTGTCGGTGACTATTACAGGGATGCTGCAGGCCATATATTCCTGAACGGCTAATAGGCAACTTTCCTCAACGATGGAGGGAAGTACGCCGAAGTCAGCGGCTGCTACAAAGGGCAGCACAGGGTTTTGGAACCCCGCCAAGATAATTCTGTCAGTTAGGTCGAGTTTCTGGATTCTTTCTTTTAGCAGGGTGGTGTATTCATCGCTTCCGTTGCCGAGGAGCACGATTGCCATTGGCAGCTCTCGGAGCAGGTGAACAGCGTCGAGAAGAACATCAAGACCTTTTTCAGGGTGCAGGCGGCCGTGGTACATCCCGACAACAACATCGGTTTTTATGCCCAATTGTTGCCTCAGGTTGATGGGGGCGGGTATGCCGGAGATATTTACGCAGCCGGTGATAACACGGGCTTTGTGTTTGTCGGCTGGCGGATTGCTGCAGAAGAACCTGTCGTGAGCCAGCTGGGAGACGAAGTAGAACGCATCAATTTGGCTATAGAGCCAGCGATAGAGAGGCCCTCGTTTGCCGGTACGGACAAGGTGACGGGTGGCGACGATACGAATGTTGCGGTTGCGACATAGCAGACGTGCAAAGGCAACGGTGAAGCAGTCCTTGAAGTTGTGAGCATGGACGATGCAGGGTGGCTGATTGGCAAGGATGCGTGCCATCATGCGTGCACTATTCATATCGGCGATTCCGCGCAAAGGGAGGGCATGAACGGGTACACCCAATTGCTGAAAGCGTTTTGTGGGTACGCTTCCTTTTCTACAGAATAGTTCGACAGAGTGGCCCTCTTGCAGCTGTTGCGATGTGAGGTCAAAAACATATTGCTCTCCGCCACCCCACACGGGGTTGGAGACTATGTGGAAGATTTTCATCGCGACTGGATGATTTTAGCCAGGGCGATGCGCTGGTAGGAGGCAGAGAGCTGAGCTTCGACCAAGCCACGTTTCCCGTTGAGGAAGCCTCCATGCAGGATAAAGGACCGGAAGAAGCGCCATCGGGGACGCCATAAGAGAGTGAGAACGGTGCAGCGTTTGTTGGCCCTTTTTTTGACCTCATTATCTGTATAGTCGTTCATCTTGGTGACCCATTGGCGCATTGTTTCGTCGGCCAGATGGATGAATTTGTAGCGTGCGGGAGCTTTTTCCACCCTGCCTTGAACAATAGGGAAGGTGTGGACGTAAGGCGGCCACACCGTCCCTTCGCGGATGAAGAATCGCAGCTGGTAGTCGTGAGCCCAGTCGCGACCATAGTGTCCCATGAATTTGTTTTTGCGGGCTATGTAAAGTCCGGCGGGGCAATCGGTCGATGCGATGCGATGATAGAGGTATTGCCGAAGCTCGGGGGTGACGATTTCGTCGGCATCCACGACCAGTACCCACTCATTGGAGGCGCTTTGTATGGCGAATGTCCGCGCGGGTTCAGCGCTCTTGTGGTCGGCCTTGGGAAAGGTGACCACATGAGCGCCGTGTTCCTGTGCAATCTGTATGGTGTGGTCGGTAGATTCCATGTCACACACCACCACCTCGTCGAAATCCTTCACTGCATCAAGGCAGGCGGAGAGGTGTTGCTCGGCGTTGTAGGTGTTGATGACAACCGATATGCCCATGAGAAGATTTTTAGTGCTTCAGGCTGAGGATTTCGCGTGCCTCGTCGCTGGTTGCCACCTGGCGGCCCAGCAGTTTGGCCATGCGAACCACTTTGTCGACCAGCTCGCCGTTGCTCTTGGCCAGCACGCCGCGCTCCAAGTAGAGGTTGTCCTCGAAGCCTACGCGCACGTTGCCGCCCATGACGATGGCGGGGGCTGCCAGCGTGAAGGCGTGGCGACCGATGCCGGTGGCGGTCCAGGTTGAGCCGGTGGGGATTTTGTTCACCAGCCAGCAGAGGTTGTCTACTGTGGCGGGGGTGCAGCCGGGGACGCCAAGGACAAAGTTAAATTGCATCGGGTTGCCAGGCACTTCGCCTTTGCGGGCCATGGTGAGGATGGTGTCAAGGTGACCCATCTCGAAGCATTCGTACTCGGGCTTGATTCCTTTCTCAATCATGCGTTTGCCAAAGGCACGCATGGTGGGCATGGTGTTGTCGAAGATGTCGTCGCCAAAGTTGCAGGTGCCGCAGTCGAGGGTGGCCATCTCGGGGATGGGGTTGGTATTGGTACTGTCGAGGCGTTCATCGGGACTCATGCCTACGGCACCACCGGTGCTGGGGATGAGGATGACGTTGGGACAGGCTTTGCGGATGGCATCGGTGCACTCTTGGAAGCGTTTATGGCTCTGGGTGGGTGTGCCATCATCTTCGCGCACATGGAGGTGAACAATAGCAGCTCCAGCGTCGACGGCGCTTTTGGCCTCGCGCACTATTTCCTCGACGGTGTAAGGAACGTTGGGGTTCTGCTCTTTGGTGACTTCTGCGCCGCAGATGGCGGCGGTGATGATGAGTTTTTCCATAGTTATATATTGCTTTTTTTTTATTTGATTCGCATGTAGTGCCAGCTGTCCTTGTAACGTCCACCGGCGATGCCCGAGGCTTCCTGCCACCGGTTCTGCAGAGCGGATTCTTTGTTGAGTTTGCGAGCCACAGATTCAAAGACGTCCTGATAGGTCATGCTGAAGATGTTGTCTTGCTGCAGTTTGAGTTCTTTGAGGAGGAAGTAGGTGAGGAATCCGTGTTGCTGGTTGTTGAAACTGTATGCTGTACGGTCGAAGTCGGCGGCCAGTAGTACCACGGCGTCGCTGCGCATGGAAGCTTTGCGTTTTTTCTTCTTGTTGTCGATTTTATGAATGGTACGAAAGATGGGTTTGCCGTCTCGCGAGTAGCCGTTGAACGATGCGTCGACGATGACGGTGAGGTTCTTTACGGGATGGTTTTTGAACATGCCGCAAAGGTCGTCGAGGGAGAACAGTTGACGTGACAGACGGCTGCTTTCCTTGCTGGAGAGGACGATGTCGTAGAGGTTGCTGTCGGCGACCTCCTTTTTGTCTTTTTTGCCAAACAGACGGCACCCTTTTTTCTTTCCGATATTAAGTGCATCGATATCGTCTGTGTTAATGCCGGTGGGCACAAGGAAAGCCTGATCGTCGGCATTGGAGAAGCCATGACCGGTGTAGTAGATGAAGAAGTTGGCCAGAGGGATGAGCTCGTCGCCGTTTTTCACCGCTACAGCCTGGCTGAGATCAGTGAGCCAGTGTATGCCCTCGCTGAGTATTGTCTCGCGCGAGGCGTTCTTGAGTATTTTGACCTGCCGTTCGGGTATGCCGAGCGAACGGATGCAGTATTGACGAAATATTTCGCCGTCGTTTAGTGCGAAGGGAACATCGGGGATAAGACCATTGCCATAGTCTTCGTTGGCAATGATGAGTACGTAGGCGTCGTTGTTTTTGATGTTGGTACGGTGAATGTTGTAATCAACATAGTCGTCCATACGCATCTCAGCGAGGCTACGTTCCACGGCCTCATGAGCCACATTGAGGACACGTATTTCGATGCTTGAACGGCGGTAGTAATGGATGTTGGCAGAATCGGAGTAGCTTTGAGTGACGTAGCGGTAGTTATTGGAGGTCTGTCGTAAGATGGGGATGTTTTCCTCTAACCAGTTGCGTACGGCTTGAGCACGGATGTAAACAAGTTGGCAGTTGTTTCTGATGCCCATGGTGCGGTCTACGGAAACGCGTAGGTTCTCACCGTTGAAGGTTACGGGACAATAGCGGAAGTCGCCGTAGCTACCGTCGTATGGTATTTTGGTGGTGAACTCAGTGCCGTCGGCAGAGGAAAAAATGGTTATCTCCACCTCTTTGCCTGCGGTGATGTAGTCTCGTAGATCGTTTTCAAGGAAATGTTTGGTGAGGTTACAGATGGCGCGACATGAGTTGGATGAGTCGACGGCGTAGGCTCCTAGGGGATAGTCATCGGTGTAACCTTCAATGTGTTTGCAGTTATAGGACAGGCGGTAGACAAGGTCAAAGATACCTTCATCGGCAGTGCCGCTATGGTCGTCGAGGTCGGCAGTGAGGCTGATGTAGCTCTCGTCATAGAGTTTCTCGTCGTTGGGGAGGTTCACCAGTGTGTTCTGAGCATAATGCTGCATGGCACGTTGGCGTGTGAGCATGTCGCCTATTAGCGAATCGCGGACGGCATTGAAGTAGCGGCGGTTGAGAGATCTCTCACCCGACTGTGCAGAGAGGGGCAGGATGACTGATAGAAACAAAAATAAAGTAATTATCTTTTTCATTTTCATGATGTTGTATATGTGATGAATACATACTACAAACTGCAAAGATAGGCAAAAAAAATGAAAAAGAGAAATTACTTTCAGTTGATGGGCTGTACGAGGGTGCGCAGTTGCTCAATGTCGAGTTGTTGGAATGTGATGGCTGCGCTATCGGCAAAGTGTTGTCGGTTCTCGGTAAAGGTTTCTACATTGTACTGCTGTGCTTTGTCGAAGAGGGATTGAGAGACAGCGAGTAGCAGTTGGTCAGTAGACATGTTGCCTTGCTGGTATGATTCCAGTTGTTCTGGGCTGATATATTTGGCCAAATTGTTGAGGTCGCTATCGGTAATGCGACCTCCTTCGCCCATGTTTTTGATGATTTGGGGATAGTTGACCCACGAGGTGATGGTGGTCTCGATAAGGTGGATGTTTTTCTTTTTCCGATCGGTGTAATAGCCCAAATAGGCGTGGCAGGGTTCGACGAAGATGATGGGTTGGAGGCCTATTTTGCGAAGGATGGAGGCGAAGAAAACGCATGCGTCTACACAATTAGCCTGGCGGGAGTTATAGACCTGATCAAAGAGCCGAATATGTTGTACGTTGGCGTGAGGGGAGGGGTTGGATGTGCATGTTATGGAAGAGTATGTGAGGCCTTGTGAGAGGGCGTAGTGCCATACGGCGAATACCTGTTGGTCGACATCGGTGGTGCGGCCGGTTTGGTAGCCAGTGAATCGAGAGACGGTTCCTTGGGTAAGGATATCGGTGAGTATCTGGTCGATGTAGGGATGGTCCTCGTTGACATATGCGGCGAAGAGCCATCGGGTATCCACCACGTTGCCGTTATGAGAGAAGGAGAGTGGACATTCGGTAGTGGGCCGTGCTGTGAGGTGCAGGTTTTTCACGTCGACTTCTTCGTCATTGATATAACAGGTGAGGGTGAGGTCGATACGTTGTGGTGTGCGGATATGGCGTAGTCTTTCGTATTTCCATTTAACGGCGGGGGTGAAGGTGTAGGTCTCGCCGCGCATAGGGAGTATTTCTTGGAGGATAGTGACATAGTTGAGGGAGGAAGAGTCGATGACGACGCGCAAAACAGCATTGTTGGAGGGAGCAGTGAGTGAGAGGGTGAAGGGAGCCAGGTTGGAAGTGCGTGGCGATGTCTCACTCTGTCCCAAAGCCAATAGCAGTGAGGGGTAGATTTGCGTATCGAGCAACGGGTTGGAGGTGGCGGTAAAGGCTACCTTGGAGGGATCAAAGTGGCGTTTGCGGGTTGGTGAGCATGCGGCGAGTAGAAGCACCACAAGGCAAATCGTACTCAGAGTACCAAGTCGGGATTGGAAGTGATGAATTCGGACCATTGTTTTTTTGTGGATTTGCTTTTTTTCTTTTTGGGTGCAAGCTGGTGCTGCAGATCTGCTATGGGGTTGGTAAGGTGCAGGTGGCAGGTATAAGCAACGGCAAGTGCGTCGGTTGCGTCAAGGTACTGTGGCGATTGTTCAAAATGGAGGATGGACTGCAGAATGGCGGCCACTTGCTCCTTTGACGCGTTACCATTGCCGGTGATGTGTTGCTTGATGACGGATGGTTCATATTCGGTAATGGAGAGGTCGCGGCTGATGGCTGCGGCGATGGCGACACCTTGAGCACGCCCTAATTTGAGCATGGACTGCACATTTTTGCCGAAGAATGGCGCTTCGATGGCAAGATGGTCGGGGTGGAAGGAGTCGATAATACGAGTGGTAGATTCGAATATTTTGCGTATGCGGAGGTTGAACTCAGGGATTTTTTTCAGATATAGCACATCCATAGCGAGGATAGTAGGTGTGGCGCTATCGGTGTCGAGTAGGCTGTATCCTAAAATCTGAGTGCCGGGGTCTATGCCAAGGATGAGCATGTTAAAGTTGATCGTTGTGATTGGAGCCGAGAGGGGATAAGGAGAGAGAGAATTGGGAGTTGAGGTGTTTGCGGAGGAATAGGAGTAGGAGGAGATATAATCCCAGCGAGAGGAATGTTAGCAATATGACGATTGGTTCGGAGAGACCGGCGGCGGAGGTGCCAATGGCGACTGCTACCAGTAGCAGTGCGGGTAGCAGATAGGCCCACCAAGTGGCTAGAAGGCCACGTTCTTCGCTGATTTTCACCAGTACGGGTTGTCCTATGGTATAGTCGCCGGGGTTGTCGATGGGGATATCGAGGATTTTGTCTTTCGACTCAGCGAAACCACATTTGCTATGAGCAGCACATGAGGCGCAGGCGCTGACGACGGTTATCTGCACTTTGACGCTGTGAGGCGCAATGGAGAGTATGATTCCGTTGTGTGTCATATCCGTTCGATGGATTGTGAGGACAGCCATCCTGTGTTGCCGTCGGCGAGTATCACTTTGTTCCAACCGGAAAGACTCTCGTCCACCTCCACTTTTGTGCCGGCGTGCAGGAGGAATTTGTCTGTGCTACGCTCTTCGGGCGATGCTTTGACGATGACCGATGACTGCATGACTATGGCGTCACGGTGTGCGGAGCGGTGGTTATAGGATTGGAAGAGCAATAGAGAAGCCACGATGAACAGCGCACCTGATGCGAAGAGAGTAGCAAGGGCGCCTTTGCGAAGGGATACGCTGCGGGAAAGTAGCATTACGAGTAACGAGGCCAAGAGAAGGAACAACAGTAGTTGACATATGACGTTCCAGGTTGCAGGTGTCACTTTTGTTACCAAGGAGTGGTGCCAGCGGACGATGAAGAGTTTGGGAAGGGGGGTGATGCGGTCTTGTGTCTTGCTGTAGGCCAGCGACAAGTTATCCGAGGCGTCTTTTATACCGGGTTTGAGTTGTAGGGCTCGCTCATAGTTGAGGATGGCTTGAGGAATACGATCCTGCCGGTAGTAGGCTCCTGCGAGATTATAATACAGATCTGCCGATACGTATCCCGAGGCGAGGATGTTTTCGTATGTTGCTGCAGCATCTTCGTAGTTGGCGGCGGCATAGAGAGAGTCTCCCTTTTTTGCAGCACGTTCGCAGTCGGCTTTACTCGGGGTGGCCAATGCCATGGTGCCCAGGAGGAGGGAAAGTAGGAGAATTAGGTCCTTTTTCATTGTCATGTGCGATGTTTATAGTTCGGCTATCATGGTCAAAGCTTCGTTGTATATGGTTTGTTTTTGGCTGCTGGCATCACCGGGCGCGAAACGAGCCATATCGACATCCTGTAACACCTTAAGGATGCGCTGTTGTTGTGCATCAGATACTTGTTTTTCTTCAAGGCATCCGATGACTGTGTCGCGGTTGAGTTGAGAGAGTTCGATGTTATATTTGTCTGCCAGACATCCCCAGATGGCACGATATATTTCTTCGTAGAACCGATTGCTGTCGCCTGTGCCGAGGAAGGCGGCGGCTTTTTTTAGGCGACGACGTGCCAGGCGGGTGGCACGGCGGAGGCGAACTCCTGCGATGTCTTGCTTGTCGGCAAGACGTTTTCGGGCGAGGAGGTAGCATACAATGAAGAAGAGAAGGTTTACCAATGTCCCTATTACGTAGCGTAGTGGAGCGTTGATGGAACCGCTTTGAGTTTCGAGTCTGTTCAGAGGGTGGATATAGGCGATGTCTGTGGCTAGGTGCTGCACTTCTTGGCCAGAGGAGAAGTTGGTTGAAGCGTTGCTACCAGCCTCCACTTTGACTTTTTGTTCCTCTATGGTGAGGGTTTGGTATTGGGCTGTTGTCGGATTGAAGTAGACGAAGTTGTATGCTGGGATTGTGAATTCGCCTTGACTGCGGGGGATGAGGATCCACTCGTAGGTACGGGTGCCGCTGATGCCTCCATCGCCATGCGTCAATTTGTCGTCAATCTGGGGATCGTAAACTTCGAATGAGGAGGGGAAGTCGGGGGTTGGTGGGTTGATGAGCATGAGATTGCCGTGGCCGCTGATGGTGAGGCGGTAAGATAGTGCTTCGTTAGCTTTCACCGTACCGAGGTTGGCACCGCCTTTTACAGAGAATGATCCCACTGCTCCGGAGAAGTTCTCTGGTGCTGTAGGCAGTGCGCGGGCGTTGATGGTGAGCCGATTTGTACGTAGCGGACGTTCCACGGCTTGTGCAGAGTTGAAGAAGGGGTCGTCGAAGAGGTCCCAAATGCTTCCTGTGCGTCGCCGCTGGCTTTGAACCATGGCTAACACGTTGAGATCAAGGGGCTCGATGGCGAGAGCGCCGCTTTGCTGTGCAAAGAGAGCCCCGCGGCGAATTTCCGCCACTTGGTAGCGGCGTCCGTTGACAGTTTCTTCGTACTGTTTGATTTGTTTGCCGGCACTGAGGTCTTCGGACCAGAATCCTTTGTTCCCAGGTAGTTTGTCGATGGCAAACTGGCTGATGGGTACTTGGGTGTAGATTTTATAAGTGACAATTATTTGTTCGCCTTGATATGGGGTGCTTTTGTCCACTGAAGCACGTGCAAAGAGCGTAGTGGCATCGATTTTTGCTGGCTCACGTGGCTGTTGGCTCCAAGGGTCGAAGGTTTGGCGTCGTTGTTGTTGCTGAGCCTGTTGTTGTTGACGTTGTTGTTGCTGGGCTTGACTTAGTTTTTCTACCTTGATGGAGAAGCTTTTTGAGTTGATTTTTTTACCCTCGACATTACAACTGGCAGGCCCTACAGTGAAGGTGCCTTGTACATCGGCAGTAAGAGTATAAGAGAATGTGGTACTCACTGATGAGGACATCTGACCATTGACGAAACTCATCGATGTCTGCGATGAGGTGTTGGGGCCCGATCTCAGGCTGAAGCCTTTGAAAGAGGGTCCTTGGAATTCGGTTGCTTGTGCATTGACGGTAAACCGAACGTAGAAATTGTCGCCAACATACACTTGTGAAGGTGCCTGTACAGTGATCTCCTGTGCTGTGACGTAATCCAGTGATCCCAGGAGAAGAAATATGAAGAATATTTTTTTAAACATGGTAAAGTTAAGAGGTCGAAATGGGAAGATAAGGTTCAGAACATCATTATTCTAATCTACCAGTCTTTGTCGCTATGCTTACCGGTCACGGCTTGTATTTTTTTCTGCTGTTCTTTGAGAGTTTGTCGTTCGTTATTTTTTACCGCTTCTAGCATTCTTTCAGCGTCTTGTTTGCGTTGGTTTGTCTGCTGGTTTTTGTTCTGTTGCTGTTTGTTCTGCTTGTTATCTTGACCAGTTTGCTGTTGTTGCTGTTGTTGTTGATTATTCTGTTGCTGCTGCTGTTGATTATTCTGTTGTTGTTGCTGATCTTTCTTGTCTTGATCCTTATTGTCACCATTCTGTTGCTGGTTTTGTTGTTGCTGATGTTGCTGCAACAGACGTCGTGCATATGCTAGGTTGTAGCGTGTGTCGTCGTTTTTGGGATCGAGTTTGAGTGCCTCTTGGTATGAGGATACTGCCTGTTGAAGGTGCTGCATGCCTTGCTCTTTGCTTTCCATTCCTGCTTTGAGATGGCTATTGCCTTTGTTATGGAATGCGTGAGCGCGTTGTGCATTGCTGGCAGTGGGGTGCTGTAGGGCTTTGTCGTAATGGTGTGCAGCGTCATCGTATTTGCCTTGACGATAAAGGGAAGAGGCGAGGTTGAATTGCCCTTTGTAGTCGATGCTGTCGGTTTCGAGAGCGCGGCGATAGCTTACCTCGGCTTGGTCATAGCGTTCTTTGTTGTAGTGGTGGTTGCCATCGCGTAGTTTGTGTTTGTCGGCTTGTGCCTGGACGGTCAGAGCAGGGAAGAGGATGAAGAATATTAGTGTGGTGCGTCTCATGGTTGAAAAAGATTGAATTTGCGGTTGCGGCGTTCGTAGAGTAACAGTTCGGTGAGTAGACATATTAGGCCTGCAACGAGAGGGTACTGGTAGCGACTTTCGTAGGCGCTAAAGACCGCTTCTCCGAAGTCCTCTTTCTCTAGCCCTTCAATGAGTTGAGTGATATCGCCCAGGCCGCTACCGGCGTTGTTGGCTCTGATATAGGTACCGTTTCCGGCTTCGGCAATATCGCGTAGCATTTGCTCGTTTAGGCGTGTCATGATGATGCTGCCGTTGTGGTCACGTTTGTAGGTGTTGGTGCGTCCGCGAGGGCTGTATTCTGGTATGGGTGTACCGTCGGGCAAGCCTATTCCGATGGTGCAAACACGTACGCCCTCTTTTGCGGCGTTGCGTGCCGCGTCGACGGCGTCGTCTTCATGGTTTTCTCCGTCGCTGATGACGATGATAGCGCGTCCTTTACCAGGTTCCCACTGTCGGTCGGCATCGCCGTAGCCGAAGGTCTGCATGGCTTTTCCGATGGCGTCGCCGATGGCGGTTCCTTGTGATGCGATGAGGTCGCAGTTTACTTGATCCAGGAAAAGTTTTGTCGCGCTGTAATCGTTGGTGAGGGGCATCTGAATGAAGCTGGTGCCGGCAAACACAACGAGGCTGATGCGGTCGCCAGCCAGGGTACTCAGGAGGTTGTTCACCACTCTTTTGCTACGCTCCAGTCGGTTGGGTTGCAGATCTTCTGCCATCATGCTGTTTGAAACATCGAAGCAGATGGCGATGTCGCTGCCGGATCGTTTTCCTTTCTCAATTTTTGTGCCAAATTGAGGGTTTGCCAGTGCCACGATGAGCAGTGCGAGGCCAGTGAGCGTTAGGGCCATCTTGAGGGATGGACGCCAGGTGGAGTGGTCGGGGATGAGGCGAGAAAACATGGTCCGGTCGGCCCATCGACTCAGGGTGCGTCGTGAGCGCCAGCGCATGTAGAACCATAGTAGACCCAAGGCGACTACGCCTAACAGCAACCAAAGATATTCTATATGTTCGAAATGTATCAATTTGTAGAGTTTATAGTTTGGGGTAAAAGTCTATCTTATTTTTTCAACCAATACCAACGCAGGAGCGCTTCGACAATGAGTGATAGTACGGCGATCCATAGCAGAGGCCCTTGTTCGTCGCGTGTTTGGGCATACTGAGTGACGTCGATTTTGCTCTTTTCCATATCGTCAATCTGGTTGAATATTTCTTCCAGCGCTTTTTTATTGGTGGCGCGGAAATAGCGTCCGTCATCAGTGGATGCTGACATACGTTGCATGAGCTCTTCGTCAATTTCCACGTCGATGTTCTGGTAGTGTACGCGACCAAACTGGTCGCGGAAGGGGTAGGGTGCTTTGCCCAAAGACCCTACACCGATGGTGTAGAGGCGTATGCCATAGAGTGCAGCGATTTCGGCAGCACTCTGAGGATCCACGCTGCCTTGGTTGTTCACACCATCGGTCATGAGTATGATAACTTTGCTTTTGGCCTCGCTGTCTTTTATGCGGTTGATGGCTGTTGCCAAGCCGTCTCCAAGAGCTGTGCCGTCGCGCATGGTGCCGCTTTTGAGGTTGCCGAGTTGTTTGAGGAGCACCTGGTGATCGATGGTGAGAGGTACCTGGGTGAAGGCTTCGCCGGCGAATACAACTAAGCCCATACGGTCGCTATGGCGTCCGGTAATGAAGTCTGCGGCAACTTTTTTGGCTGCTTCGAGGCGGTTGGGGCGGAAGTCTTCGGCGAGCATACTTCCCGAGAGGTCCATGGCCAGAACGATGTCGATGCCTTCTACTGTCATCTCTTGTCGGCTCAGTTGACTCTGTGGACGTGCGAGTGCCACGATGGCAGCGGCTATGGCTATGCTGCGCATGGCATAGGGTAGCCAGCGCAGGCGCACACGCAAGCTGTGTGGTATGCCGTCGAAGAGGGTGATGTCGGAATGCTGCAGGGCGGCTTCCTGTTTGCGGTAACGCAGCATCCACCACACTATCATGAGTGGTATCAGTAGCAGCCCTAGGAGCAACCAGGGATGTGCGAAGGTGATGTTACTCATTGGTAGCCTCCTTTCCCGTCACGTCGGTGGTATTATCTTTTGGGCTTACTTGCTGCCAGAGTTCTTTGATAAAGGTTACGGCGTCGTTCATTGAGCGGTCGTGCTCGTGGGGTAGGGGTTCGCTTTTGGCGAACTTTACCAAGTCGGCTGTATTGAAAATTCCCCGCAGTAGGTCTTTCTGCACATTCCACTTTCCGTGTTCCACTTCGGCGATTGTCTCGTCGCTGGTCATTTCTGTGGCGCGTATTCCTGTGCTTTCTTCTATGAATGTACGCACGCTGTCAGTGAGTTCGGTATGGTATTCCTTTACTTTTCCGTTTTGCCAGAGATGCTGTTGCCGAAGAGCATTGAGGCGATCGAGGGCTCGTTCTTCGGGATTGCGGTGGTCAACGGGTGCCGATGAAGAGAAAACCTCGCTCACCTGTTTGCGGTGCTTCACTATCCACCAAGCGGCAAAGATAAGCGCCGCCAATGCCAGTACCAGCAATACCCAGCGGAAAATTTCCCAGAAGGTATAGGGTATTTTTTCGATGGCTGTTATGTCACGGATTTCGGTGCTTGAGGTGTCCACCTCGACGTCTAATACGGTGAGTGAAAGAGAGTCGTCGGAGCCCAGGTGCACGAAGTGCTGTCCTGGTTCGAATGAGGTTAGCACCGTGCTTTGTGTATGGGTGACTGTGTCGAAAGACTGGCTTAGCGCTACGATGCCGTCGCGGCTTAGCATCTCGGTGCCGGGGTAGTTGCGCGCATGTTGGATGGAGAGGGTGACTTGGTCACCAAGCACGATGGTGTCACTGCTCAGTGTGGCGACAGCTTGTCCGTGCGTTTCGCCGATTGCAGCTACTAGCGCCAGGAATCCTACGATTATATAATGTCTTATTTTCAAGGTAGCAATTTCGATTTATTATATCCTATATTTCAGCTTCTCCGAGCCATCACTGCTCTCAGAGGTTTTACGAAATCTTCGCCTGTCCACATGGTTGCCATGTCGATGCCATATTTTTTCATTGTGCGCTCCACCTCATTGCGGTGTTCGTTGAATCGGTGGTCGTAGGCTTCGCGAACTTTACGGTCGCTGCTGTCCACCCATATGGTACGTGTGCTTTCTGGATCGTAGAGTTTCACCATGCCTAAGTCGGATAGTGAAGCTTCGCGCCGGTCGCTCAGGCGTAGCGTCACTATGTCGTGTTTTGCGACGGCTAGTTTGAGGGCGTCGCCGTAGCCGCTGTCATAGAAATCGCTGAGAAGGAAGGCTGTGCAACGTTTCTTGGTGACATTGGTGAAGTATTTTAGAGCCTGCCCGAGGTCGGTGCCACTCGACAGTGGACGGTAGGTGATGAGTTCGCGGATGATGCGAAGGATGTGCGTGCGGCCCTTCTTTGGGGGGATGAATTTCTCGATGCGATCGCTGAAGAGGATGACACCTACTTTGTCATTGTTGGCTATGGCGCTGAACGCCAGTGTTGCTGCTACTTCGGCAGCCAATTCTTCTTTGAACTGCGAGTGAGTGCCGAATCGGTTGCTTCCGCTTACGTCGACGAGTAGCATTACTGTTAGCTCGCGTTCCTCCTCGAATACCTTTACGTAGGGGTGAGCCAGGCGTGCTGTGACGTTCCAATCAATGTTGCGCACGTCGTCGCCATACTGGTACTCGCGCACTTCGCTAAACACCATGCCACGCCCCTTGAAGGCCGAATGGTATTCGCCGCTGAACATTTGCTGCGACAACCCTCGAGCCTTGATTTCGATTTTCCGAACTTTTTTTATAATGTCCTCATTCATTGCCTATCCTTTTTGTCGGTGGCGCAACGCTTGTTTTTTGCATCAAGGCACATCCACTCGGTTGAGCACCTCGTTCACCAGTTCCTCGCTAGTGATGTTTTCGGCTTCCGCCTCGTAGGTGAGGCCGATGCGGTGGCGCAGCACATCCATGGCTATGGCGCGAATATCCTCGGGAATGACGTAGCCGCGCCGTTTCATAAAGGCATAGGCTTTGGCTGCTGCTGCGAGGTTGATACTACCACGAGGCGAGGCACCGTAGCTGATCATGGGTTGCAGCTTCTCTAATCCGTACTGTCCGGGGTAGCGTGTGGCGAAGACGATATCTGTGATGTAGTTCTCGATTTTTTCATCCATGTAGACTTCGCGCACCAATGCCCGCGCTTTAAGGATGTCTTCGGGTTTTAGGATGGCTGTTTTGCGCTCGCTGTTTTCTGCGCTGCGCTCGCTGTTTACAACTTGGTGGAGGATTTGACGCTCCTCTTCGCGTTTAGGATAACCTATGACCACCTTGAGCATGAAGCGGTCGACCTGCGCTTCGGGCAGGGGGTAGGTGCCTTCTTGCTCAATGGGGTTTTGTGTGGCCAGCACCAAGAAAGGTTCCGCCAGAGGGAAGGTTTGTTCACCGATGGTTACTTGGCGTTCTTGCATGGCTTCCAATAGAGCGCTTTGTACTTTGGCGGGGGCACGGTTGATTTCGTCGGCAAGGATGAAGTGGCTGAAGATAGGGCCTTTTTTTACTTGGAAGGATTCACTTTTTTGGCTATAGATCATGGTGCCGACGAGATCGGCGGGCAGCAGGTCGGGGGTGAACTGGATGCGGCTAAACTTGGCGTCGATGGCATTTGCAAGGGTGGTGATGGTGAGGGTTTTGGCAAGGCCGGGGACGCCTTCCAGCAGCACATGGCCGTTGCTTAGCAGGCCTATCAGTAGGCTTTCCACCATGTGATGCTGCCCCACAATCTTTTTGCCTACCTCCATCGTTAGAACGTCGATGAAAGCGCTTTCGCGATTGATGCGTTCGTTAAGTTCTTGGATGTTAACAGGTTCCATGGTAATATGATTTTTGTTTCTTTTGTCGGATTCTTGCGCGGGAATTTTTATTTATATGGTGTGTATTTAACTGCTATTGCATGGGAATATTGTCTTTTTAATATTTTTTTTGATTTTTCTGCATGGTGATATGTGCCCTTTCTGCAATCATACTAGGATGAAACTAGTATCTGACAGCGAGGGGTTATAGAGCGGTTATAGAGGAGGTATAGAGCAACTATAGAGTTGCTATAGAGTTGCTATAGAGCAGCTATAGGGAAGAAAGGGTGGGGGATTGGATGAGAAGGGATTGAAATTGAACATTTTAACGTGCCATTCGAGGACTTATTGTGTGGGATGAAAAAAACTACTTAAAAAAATCGAATGGTCGTCTGTCATATAAATAATATAGTTTTTATTTTGCGAGAAAGAAAAAAATGTGTATTTTTGTACGCTAATTGATTATATCGAAAATAATAAAACAAATTAATTACTAATACTTTATGAAAACCAACAAAGTACTTTTCGGCCTATTTGCAGGCCTTTTGGCTTTGGCAGGCGGCACTCTGGGTGCCCAAAATCTCTATGAAATTGGTCCTGATAATGTCGGAGGTCCCGTTTCGAGCCTCGTTCAGGATCATCAGGATGCTTCGGGCTCCACTATTTATGCGGGAGCCACCAATGGAGGCCTCTTTGTTAAGTCGAACGATGCCACCACTTTACGTAATCTTTACCAGAAGCAGGGGAAAGATTTGGCTTTGGCCAACGATGTCAGTTCGTGGCATTATGTTCCGTATGTCACTTCCGAAGGGCTGCACATTGCACTCCCCATCAGCTGTATGGTGCAGGGATCGGCTGCGGATGGTGACAATACCATCTACATTGGCACTGGTAGCACACGTCACAGTTATGGTACCACACAATACAGTGCCATGTCGCGCAAGGGAATGGGTATCTACTGTTTCGATGCTTCGAAGGAATTGACTGAACAGTTTGAGGTTATCCCTGGTACCGAGGATATCGATGGTGTTAATGATATTGACTACATCTATCGCGACGGTAAGGTTTACCTTTTCGTGGCTACCAATAGTGCCGGTCTTCGTCGCATTGTGCTGCAGAATGGTCAGGTTCAGAGCATCACCTCCGTGCCCGGTATTGCCGGCAATGTGCGTGATGTGCAGATCATCCGGGGACGTCGTACGGGTTACTTCTCGAAGGACGGCCGCGTCTACCGCATTGGCGATGTGACCCGTGCTACCCTCAGTAATCCCGTTGATGTGACATCCACCAATGCTGCCTTTGGTAGCGGTGATGTGCTCTTTGCTGTGGCTCCGAGTAACAATAACTATCTTTACGCTATGGTGATTGGCAGCAACGGTTACCTGCAGGGTTTGTACCTCACCACCAACGAGCAGACTTGGCATCGCATTACTTCAAGCACGGTGATGCCTTTCTATGGTGACGGCTTCTATTGTGGTGCCATCACCGTCGACCCCGCCAACCCGCGTCATGTGGTGATGGCTGGTCAGAATGTATGGGTGGGCGAAGGCTATTCCGATGATGCTTACTACATCTGGACACAGCTCTCGTCGAGCGAAACCATGCTTAACGGCGGCAATTATATGACTCAGGTTATGGCCAATTCGTCGTTTGTGCATTCAGGTATCCAGCAGGTTCTCTACACCGTTTCGGGGAACGATACACTCTACTACATTGCTACGGATGGTGGCGTGTTCTCAACGAGGAACTTCTACAGCTATCAAAACACCAGCCACGGCCTCAACAATGTGCAGATCACAGGTCTCGCTGTTGCTGCTGATGGTACCCTCATTAGTGGAGCTAACGGCAGTGCATGCCCGCTGATTGAGACGGTCAACGATCTTAACATCACCAATGTCGACGCTTTCCGTACCTCCAATGTGTCGTGGTACGACAATGGTTCTCTTACGATCAACCACAACGCCAACGTTGTGTGGTATGGTGATGGCGCCCAGACGGCTGCCTCGTCGTTCCAGCAGGTTCTTCCCACCTCGCGTCGTGTGATCTTCACGTCGTCCGCTAATGCCAAGATTGGTCGTGCTTATACCGACTACCTTGATTTTACCAATACCACTACTTGGACGTCCGATACGTCGCTCCTCACTAACCAGGTGAAGGGCAATTATGGTGCCTCCAATATGTACCTCTGGGAGAGCGACCACGATACAATCTTCAAGAATAGTGTCACACAGAAGCTCGACACTCTTGGATTTATATATCGCAAGGTGGATGGAGAATGGACCAAAGTGTGGCTCAACGATGTGTCAAACGGTGCCAATCGTGGTTCCAAATTCCATGTACTGGCCGGTGACAGTATTGTACTCACCAGCCGTGGTCATGCCGACTACCCCTTTGGCTATGTGGTGAAGGAGGGTGAGGATTTCGTCGCCAGCACCGCAATCACTGTCAAGAATCCCATACAGGCACGTATGGTAATCACGGGTGAACAGACAGGTGTGAGCCTTGGTAGTATCTCCTATGGCAAGTCAGCTGTGTGGTATAGCTGGCAGCCTACCGACTTCACTCGCGTATGGGATGCAACAGAAGAATTGGTGCACCCTGACAAGTGTATGTTCTGGGCACCTGTTTTGTCCATAAGCAGAGATGTGTACAACCTGTATGTCCGCAATGCTGTCATCAGCAACGATGGTGTCACTGTCTATGCCAGTGCCTATGTGCCCTACGGCAAGACAAGCAATGATCCCACAGTTAACAAGTCGATGCTTTTCCGCATCAGTGGCTTTGAGAATATTGACTTCAACAACGACAACAGAAGCATTCAGGACTCCCTCGTTTCCACCCTTACCATTGATACCATCAAGGTGAATGGTAGTGTGTGGTTTGACCGTCCCATCAGCAGCATCGCTGTCGACCCACGCGAGGGTCAGGATCGTATCATCCTTACCTTCGAGCGTTACAGCGAAACCGGCGAGTCGATGGCTATTGTGGAAAATGCGTCTGGTAATTACCAGGTGAATATGGTGAATGTGATGATCGATGGTGAGTCGCACAGCTACACTCCCGCCTACAGCGCACTTGTCGAGCAGCATACCGGTAATATCTACCTTGGCACATCCGACGGTCTCTTTGTATATGACGATGCCACGGATACTTGGACCGTCGACTCGGCACTCTATGGTGTTCCCGTCACGGCTATCTGCCAGCAGACGAAGAATTATCCTATCCGCCGTCATCTCGGCCACACCGGTATCACTGCAGATAATTATGTTTTTGCAAAGACCAAATGGCCCGGTGCCCTCTATTTTGGTACCTACGGTCGCGGCATCTTCATGGATATGAGCTATGTGACCGACTTTAGCAACGACATTGCCGAAGCCTCAGACTTTGTCGACATACCCACTGTGCACGCCAATGGTGTAAACAACCTCATGCTTTTCCCCAACCCCGTTGTCGATGAGGCTCACCTGGTACTCAATGCCGCGGAGGCCGGCAAGGCTGCCCTGCGTGTCTACGACCTCAATGGACGTATGGTGCTGAGCCGTGATCTCGGACAGGTGGTGGAAGGTGAGCAGCAGTTCTCCATTGCCACACAGGGTATGGCCAAGGGGATGTATCTGATTAACGTCACCATAGGAGGCAACACCGCTACTGCCAAGATGATTGTTCGCTAAGAAGCGGCACACATCATCGATGACCCCGAAAAGGAGGTGCCGCCCGTACGACGAGCACCTCCTTTATTAAATATAGGTATCATATTTATAGTAATTATACGACTCATATTATCCCAACTATGAACAAGAATCTCGTCCAAGAGCTACGTTGGCGCGGAATGATACATGATATCATGCCTGGCACCGAGGAGCAGCTCGCCAAGGAAATGACCACAGCATACGTGGGTATAGATCCCACTGCTGACTCGCTGCATATCGGTCATCTTGTGTCTATTATGCTTCTCAAACACCTCCAGATGGCCGGTCATAAGCCCTTGGCAGTTGTCGGTGGCGCCACGGGTATGATTGGCGATCCCTCTTTCAAGGCCCAGGAGCGCAAGCTCCTCACGGTGGAGGAAATACAGCACAATGTGCAGTGCATACGCAAGCAACTTAGCCGATTCCTTGATTTTGACAATCCCGTCAATGGGGCAGAGATATGCAACAACTATGACTGGATGAAGGACTACCTTTTCCTTGATTTTATTCGCGATGTGGGCAAGCATATTACTGTCAACTACATGATGACCAAGGATAGCGTAAAGAAACGCATGGAGACGGGAATCTCGTTCACCGAGTTTAGTTATCAGTTGCTGCAGGGCTACGATTTTCTGACGCTCTATCGCACGAAAGGATGTAAACTGCAGATGGGCGGTAGTGACCAGTGGGGCAATATTACCACCGGCACCGAGCTTATCCGGCGTATGGAAGGTGGTGAGGCGTTTGCTCTCACTTGCCCTCTTATCACCAAAGCCGACGGTACCAAATTCGGCAAGACCGAAGGCGGCAACGTATGGCTTGACCCCGCCAAGACCAGCCCCTATAAATTCTACCAGTTCTGGCTCAACTGCTCCGATGTCGATACCGCCAAGTATATCCGTATCTTCACGCTCTTCTCGAGGGAGGAAATTGAAACCCTTGAGAAACAACACGCGGAAGCTCCTGAACAGCGTATCCTTCAGAAAGCCCTGGCAAAGGATATCACCGTCCGTGTTCACGGTGAAGAAGCTTACAACACCGCTATCGCCGCCAGTGAATTGCTCTTTGGAAAAGCTACAACAGAGCAACTCAATAGCTTAGACAGAGAAACCCTCATGAGTGTCTTTGATGGCGTTCCGCAGTATGGCGTTAGCCGTGCAACCATTGCAGCAGGCGTCTCATTGGTCGACTTGGCCGCCGAGGTGGGAATGTTCGCCAGTAAAGGTGAGATACGCCGGGAGTTGAAGCAAAATAGCATCAGTGTGAACAAGCAAAAGGTTGCTGATGGTTGTGTCCTCAACGCCTCCGACATCCTTGCCAGCGGCTGCATCTTGGTGCAGAAAGGAAAGAAGAACTACTATATTCTCAATGTAGAGTAGTTATAGTAAAGCGTCCAATTCGGGGAGGTCGGCTACCAGTCGACCTCCTTTTGTTGCCACGCAATCTACCTGTGCTTGACAACAGAGTTTGTTGTCTTTTTTACGGAATATGGCTTGGTGAAACACATAGCGTATGCCCATTTTCTCGGGGCGTAAACGACACACGTACTCGTCGCAGGGTCTTAGGGGCGTTTTATATTTTATCTCGAAACGGGCCACAACCACATCGATGCCTGCTTCGTGCAATGCGGCGAAGCTGACGCCTCGATCCATTACATATAGGTGACGGGAGTGCTCCATGTAATGCTGATAGTTGGCGTTGTTCACAATGCCCTGGATGTCGCACTCGTAGTCGCGCACGATATCGCAATTTTCGAAAATATATTCCATATTGGGATAACGCTTCGATAAACGTGATATTGCTATTTTTGTTTTTTTTTGTTTTGGCTCTTTTATATTGTTTTTTATTCGTATCTTTGCAAAACCTATTTGCAATGTTTAATCAAATTTAAATAGTATGTCACAAACAAGTATTAAGACTTTGAGGGACAGTGCAGGAATGAGATGGACAGCGTTGTTGCTGTTGGCATTGGCTATGTTCTGCTCCTATGTTTTCATGGACATTCTGTCGCCCATTAAGGATCTGATGCAGGAAACCCGCGGATGGGATAGTGCTGCATTTGGTCGTATGCAAGGGGCCGAGGTGTTTCTGAATGTGTATGTTTTCTTCCTGATTTTTGCCGGCATCATCCTTGATAAGATGGGCGTGCGTTTTACCGCTGTCCTCTCTGGTGCTGTGATGCTGGTGGGTGGAGTCATCAAGTTCTATGCTTGCAGCGAAAGTCTTATTGGAAGTGGTTTAGAGACATGGTTCACCAATCACCTCAACTGGGATGGTGAAATACCCATCATTGGAACTATCTTGCCGTTTGCTGAAGGTATGCCGGCATCGGCCAAGTTGGCTGCTTGCGGTTTCATGATCTTTGGTTGTGGCTGCGAGATGGCTGGTATTACGGTGAGCCGTGGTATCGTGAAATGGTTCAAGGGTCGCGAGACGGCGTTGGCTATGGGCTCCGAGATGGCTCTGGCTCGTCTCGGTGTAGCCACCTGCATGATTTTCAGCCCCTACTTTGCCAAGATGGGTGGTGAAATCCATGTTGACAATGCTGTGAAGTTTGGTGTTGTGCTGCTTTGCATCGCCCTCATCATGTTTATTGTCTACTTCTTCATGGATAAGAAACTTGACGCTCAAACGGGCGAGGCTGAGGAGAAGGATGAGCCCTTTAAGATTAAAGACCTGGGCAAAATCTTTACCAGCCTCGGATTTTGGCTGGTGGCCCTACTCTGTGTGCTCTACTACAGCGCAATCTTCCCCTTCCAAAAATATGCTGTGAATATGCTGCAGTGCAACCTGACGCTGACTCCTGCCGCCGAGGGTACTTACTGGGCGGGTGAGTCGGTGACCTATGTGCAGTATCTCCTGATGCTTGTTGTGGCTGCCGGTTCCTTCAGCAGTAATTTTGTTAAGAATAACAAGGTTCTGAAATATGGTCTGATGGCTCTTGCCGTGGTGGCTTTGGTGGTCTACTGCTATATGGGCTATATGCGTGGTACCGCGGAGACCATCTTCGCCGTGTTCCCGCTGCTGGCTGTGGCTATAACCCCCATTTTGGGCAACTATGTAGACCATAAGGGTAAGGCAGCTTCGATGCTGATGCTCGGTTCCATCCTGCTGGTTATCTGCCACCTTACCTTTGCCTTTATCCTGCCCATGTTCAAAGGCAATGCCGTCGGCGGCACTGTTGTGGCATATGTAACCATATTGGTGTTAGGTGCTAGCTTCTCGCTAGTGCCTGCCGCTTTGTGGCCCTCGGTGCCCAAGTTGGTGGACGAGAAGATATTGGGTTCGGCCTACTCGGCCATTTTCTGGATCCAGAATATCGGTCTCGGTTTATTCCCCGCCCTCATTGGTATTGTTCTCAATAATACCAATGCCGAGGGTACTGCCGCTCACGAGCTTGACTACACCTGGGCCCTCATTATGTTGGCTGCCCTTGGTATTGCTGCCCTGCTTATCTCGGTCTATCTGAAAGCTGTGGATAAGCGCAAGGGCTATGGTCTTGAGGAACCCAATATTAAGGCTGAATAAAGACAACAGTTAAAACATCATGAGGAGACGCGTCAAATCCGGCGCGTCTCCCACTTTTAGAAAAGATATGGCAAATAACACACAAGGATTCTCGTCAACTTTTGGCGCCATTATGGCTGCTGCAGGCTCGGCCATAGGTCTGGGCAACATATGGCGTTTCCCTTATATTTGTGGTAAGTATGGTGGAGGGGCCGCGTTGGTTCTTTATCTTCTCTTTGTATTCGTTATCGGTATGACGTTGCTACTAAGTGAGTTGGTGATTGGCCGGAGGTCAGGACATGCCGCTGTGATGGCATACGCCACACTTAAGCCGAAACGTCCACAATGGCGATACATTGGACTCTTTGGTGTGGTGACTTGTTTTCTTATTTTGGCCATCTACTATGTTATCTCTGGGTGGACCCTTAACTATTTCTGGGAGTCGGTGAACGGTACTCTGTCGCATATTACATCGGGTACCTTTGACGCGCATTTCTCGTCATTTGCATCGTCTGCTGCTATGCCTCTGGTATGCCTGCTGGTCTTCGCTGCCATTAACCTTATCATCATCCTATGCGGTGTGCAGAATGGTATAGAGAAGGTTTCCAAATTGCTTATGCCGTTACTGCTCGCTTTGGTTGTTTTACTGTGTGTTCGTTCGCTTACCTTGCCAGGCGCTTCGCAAGGTTTGTACTATCTATTCCATCCGGATTTTTCGTTGCTCACTGCCGAAGGTGTGTTGGCTATATTAGGTCAGGCTCTTTTCTCATTGTCTGTGGGCATGGGTGTGATGGTTGCCTATGGTAGTTATTTGCCCAAGGGAGATAACTTGTTCCGCAGTGCCATGTGGATTACCGCTTGCGACACTGCTATTGCCATCCTGGCGGGTGTGGCCATCTTCCCTGCCGTTTTCGCTACCGGTCAGGATCCTGCAGGCGGACCGGGATTGGTATTCATTGTGCTACCCTCGGTGTTCAATTCGTTGGGGACTGTGGGCAGTATTCTCTTCGGCGGAGCCTTTTTCCTCCTGTTGGCGGTGGCGGCACTTACGTCGTCGATCTCTCTGCTCGAAGGTATCACCATGGGTTTTGGCGAGATGTTGGGTACGGGACGCAAGCGTACGTCGCTGGTGATGAGTGTCGGCCTTGTGCTACTGGGTATCGTAATAGCCTTCTCTTACGAAGGGGGGCTATTCAGCAGTTTTCGCCCAGGAGGAATGACACTCTTTGATTGGTTTGACAAATTGAGTGGATCCTATCTGCCTCCGATGTGTGCACTGTTGACCATCGTTTTCTTCGGGTGGTTTATGCCGAAGGATGATATTCACGATGAGCTATCAAATCATGGGAAAGAGCGAACATCCTGGTTTGGCGTGTTCTATTATGTGCTGGTGCGCTTTGTGGCGCCACTGGCATTGCTGGTGGTACTAATAGGGGGTATCTTCTAAAAGAAGAAAAGGCTTACACCCATGACGCTTATCACCGCTCCGATGACTTCGCGAGCGGTGATTTTTTGATGGAAAAACCACGTTGACGGGAGGATGATGAGCACAGGTGTGAGGGCGAAGAGAGTTTGTGCTATTCCCGTGGAGGTATAGAGGGTTGCAAGGAGTGAGAGGCTAACACCTAGAAATGGGCCGAAGAGCATGGAGAGGGCTGCGGCCCACATGGCTTTTCGATCGGCGATGGCGTGTCGTAGTTGCAGAATGGCATCTTTGCTGCATAGGAAGAGCAAAAGGAGAAAACCGGCCAGTCCAATCATTCCGCGAATCATAGTGGCGGCAAAAGGGATGCTGATATTTAGTGGGAGTGGGACAAGTGCATAAGAAGGGGTGAAATCGGGTGTGAGGCCATGAATCTGGAGGGAGGTATAGTAGTGTTCCATTCCCATTTTGCTGATGACAAGTCCTACACCTTGACACACGCCAGCCATCACGGCAAAGAATATGCCCTTGCTGGGGAGCTTGGTTTGGAAGTGTCCGTTTTGTGGTTTGGAGAGGATGGAGATAGCAATACCGCAGAGGGTTACAAACATACCGATGATGGCCAAGGTGCTCATGTTCTCACCGAGCAGTAACCAGCCTACGATAGCTGCCGTGGGGGCGGAGAGTGTCATGAACAGTTGCCCAAACCGAGAACCGATCATGATATATCCTTGCATGAGGCAGTAGTCGCCGATAGTATAGCCCACTATGCCGGAGATGACGAGCCATAGCCACGTGGCACCATCGGTATAGCGAGGGTACGGGTAGCCCATGGTGAGCCATAGTGTTAGTGCCAACATCGCCAGCGACATGGTCATGCGCACCGCATTGAAAGGTAGCGATCCCATACGTTTGGATCCCACCTCGGCAAAGAGTGCAGTGGCCGTCAGCGACACCGCTACAAACAATGATATGACTTCGCCAATCAACTCTTATCTTTTCACTTTTTCCGTACTTCTTCCATGGCACGCTGGATAAAGCGATTCAGAGGTACGCTAGCACGCCATACTCTCAATACTTCATCGAATAGTTTTTCAGCTCCGAGGAGTTCATCTGGCATGGTGTAGCTTGTGCAGTAGTCTTTATATTTCAGCAAGTCGGCATATTCCCAGTCGGTTGGGTAGCCCTTGGGCACTCGTTGCAGTTGCTTTATGGTGAAGAAACTGCTGCCGAAGTAGCGTTTGTAGTTTTTCTCGTTCATGATGGCGAGGAACTCGTCGGTGCAATAGAATATCTCTTGCCGGATGGCGTTGAGGGCATCGGGCATAGGCATGAAGATGCCTCCACCGAGGTTGCAGGTGCCCTTCAGCCCGTAGGCTTCCTCAGTGCCCAGTTGGAAATAGTAGCCAGGCACGCCGCTGTTCTTCGGACCCCAGCTGCTGAGGAAGCAGGCGATGTGGGTTTTGTAGGGCGTCTTGTCGGCCGAGAAGCGCGTGTCGCGGTAGATGCGGTAGACCGAGTTCTTGGCCGTCAGACCCACCAGCGTGTCGTCGTATTTCACCATCTCGTCGATAAGTGATTGTGTGAAGGCTTCGAAGTCGGCTTTGATCGCCAGCCAGCGATCCTTGTGGTCGTTGAACCACGGCCGATTATTGTTTACGGTCAGTTCCTGAAGGAACGGCAATGTGTCGGGATGTAGTGTTCTCATAGGCTGCGCAACCATTTGATTTCTTCAGCCCAGCGGGTGGGGTCGGGGGTCTCGAGGATGATGGGCATATTGTCGAAGCGTGGGTCGTGCATAAAGCGCGAGAAGAAAGGCTTGCCAAGGAATCCCTCTCCCAGCACCTCGTGGCGGTCGACATGACTGCCGCCGCCTTTCTTGCTGTCGTTGAGGTGTACAGCACGCAAGTATTTTTGACCAATCAGGCGGTCGAATTCCTCGAAGCAGAACATATAGCCCATCTCGGTGCTCAGGTCGTAGCCGGCGGCGAGGGTATGGCAGGTGTCGATGCAGACGCCCACGCGACTTTTGTCGTCGATGCCTTCTATGATGCGTGCGATATGCTCGAATTTCCAGCCGAGGTTGGTGCCCTGTCCGGCCGTGTTCTCTATCACTGCCGTCACCCCCTCGGTCTTCGAGAGTGCCAGGTTCACTTCGCGTGCTATCTGGTCGAGGCATTCCTCTTCGCTTATCTTGTTGAGGTGGCTTCCTGGGTGGAAATTCAGCATCGTGAGGCCCAGCTGCTGAGCCCGCTGCATCTCGTCGAGAAATGCCGCACGGCTCTTCTGCAAGGTGTCCTCGTCGGGTGATCCGAGGTTTATGAGGTAGCTATCGTGCGGAAGCACCATTTCGGGTTTGAAGCCGCGATCAAGGAGAAGCGCTTTGAACCCATCAATTTCCAAATGGGGTAGCGGTTTGCTCACCCAGCTGCGTTGATTGCGGGTGAAGAGTGCGAATGCGTTGGCCTCGATGGCTTCGGCATTGAGGATGGCGTTACCTACGCCACCGGATGCACTTACGTGGGCTCCGATATATTTTGTCATAATATTTATATGTTGTTGTTGGCGTAATCGTTGACAATCTCTAGCAACTCAGCACCGTATCGTTCCACGGTCTTGGCGCCCACTCCCAGCTGCCGTTTCAGTTCGGCAATGGTGCGAGGCATGTTGGTGGCTATGGAATGTAGGGCTTTCTGCTGCAGTATTATGTAGGGTGCTACGTGCTGTTCCGAGGCTTTCATGGAGCGCCAGTTGCGTATCGCCACGGCGAGGTCGTTGTCTATGCTTGCACTGCCGTGCTGCTTCTCGGGTTTGGCAGTTCTTTCGCGGCTGTTTTTCTTTTCTTCCTGGCCCATGATGTAGTCTACCTTGGCATGCTGCACCGTCTGTACGCTGTAGCCTTTCTTCTCTACTGCCGTCAGACATGCTAGTTTCATTCCTAAGACTTCGGATAGAAGTTTGCCGCTTTCGTTTATGCTCTCTTTGGTGGTCTTATTGTCAATATCCACGTCGAGGAGGGTCGGCAGTTGTGAGGCGAGAGGAGTCAGCTGGCCCAGATAATATTTGGCCCCTTTGAGGGCTCGCTCCTTTTGCGTTTCCTCATCGAGGTGCATCAGCTGTGCCTTGAATTTATCGCTCACGGTTTGCAGGTCGAGCAGGACGGAATGTTGCGTACGGAGTGTGGTTAGTTTTTTGGGGTAAATGTTCTTTAGTTTGCCGTAGTGTTCAAGCAGGCGTTCGGCGAGGCGAACCATATCGTCTATGCCGAAGAGTTCCATCAGCTTTTCTATATGGTATTGCCGCTCGTAATCGTCTGCCGACGCCTCGGCCTGTTCGAATGTGGGCTGGGTGTCTACGAACTGAGATACT
Source organism: uncultured Bacteroidota bacterium (assembly GCA_902783595.1). Classification (GTDB taxonomy): domain Bacteria; phylum Bacteroidota; class Bacteroidia; order Bacteroidales; family P3; genus Colimorpha. The sequence goes on along the minus strand of CACZRR010000039.1, from coordinate 1,736 downwards.
GAGGTGTCATTGAAAGTCACATGGGGAGTCAGAGGGGTGGTGAGTGTCAGGCCCTCCAGCGAGCGGCAACGGCTAAGGGCTACATAGACCTGTCCGAAGGCGAATGCGTCGGCGGCGTCGATGCACACACGATCGAAGGTGAGTCCTTGTGCTTTGTGAATCGTCACAGCCCAGGCGGCCTGCAGCGGATATTGGCTGAAGGTGCCGTCCACCTCCTGGACTATCTCGCCCGACGACTCATTTAGGGTGTATTTCAGATTTTCCCATCGTTCATGACCCGTTTGAATTACGTCGCCATCGTCGCTGATGACTTCGATGGCGATGCGGTTGTTGTCATCGTTGTTGACAAATCCTGTCACCGTTCCGAGCATGCCATTGTAGTAGCGGTGAGCTCCTGATGTGTCGTTTTTCACGAACATTACTCTTTCACCTATTTTTATTTCGAGAGTGCGTTCGCAAGGGAAAGCCTTTTCGGGGTAGTTGCCTGTGATTGACGCCTCGAATGTACGTCGCTCGCCGTCAAGGGCATCCATGTGCCGTTTGTTGATGGCGTCGGCTTGTCGGTTGTGAGTGGTGAGAGTGATAGGGGGAGTGGCTGAATGGCTGAGAGGCTGAGAGGCTGAGTGGCTAACGCGGGCGTTGAGGGCTTGAAGGGTGGTGGTGTCGATATTGTTGTCGCGCACGTGGTTGAGCAGGTCGACGAAAGCAGCATCCTGTTGTCGGTAGACGTGTGTGAGTTCTATGGTGACGTACGGCATGCGTTTCAGAGCTTTGCTTGCAAAGAAGTAGGGGCTGGGGTATACCTGATCCATATAGGGTCTTTCCTGTTCTGTCACTACAGGTGCGAGCTGGTGCACATCGCCAATCATCAGCAGTTGTACGCCGCCGAATGGTTGGCTGTTGCGACGGTGGCGCCGCAGCGTCATATCGATGGCGTCGAGCAGGTCGGCACGCACCATGGAGATCTCGTCAATGATGAGCAACTCCAGGGTGCGTATGATGTTCAGTTTTGTTTTGTTGATAGACTGGTGCCTTTCTGGTAGCTGATATTCTGTTACCAGTTCTTTTATATCGGGCAGGTAGGGGTCGAATGGTAGCTGGAAGAACGAGTGGATGGTGACGCCACCGGCGTTGATGGCCGCCACCCCGGTGGGCGCCACGATGGCGTGGCGCTTCGGACAGCGTGCCGCTACCTCGCGGAGAAACGTCGTTTTGCCTGTGCCTGCCTTGCCGGTGAGAAACACAGACACGCCGGTCTGTTCCACATACCGGCGTGCCAGTTCAAATTGAGGATTGGTCTCCATACGAGGAGTTATGCTTTCAGCAGGAAGTCGATGTTGCTGCGGAGGCCGTACTCCTTGGTGTTCTCCATCTTGGTCTTGAAGACCTTCATCTTGTTGGGTTTTCCGATGAGTTTCAGTTTGCCGTCTTCGAGCAGGAGGGCCGTAGCCTCACGGATGGCGGCGACAGTGGCCTTGGGGTTCACCATGATGTACTCTTTCAGGCGGTCATCGCGCGTTTCGCCACCGTGTTTGGGGTCAAAGAAATCGGTGTAGTGGGGGTTGATCTGGAAGGGGACGAGTCCCATGCAGTCGAACGAGGCGGGCATGACGATGGGCATGTCGTTGGTGGTGCAGAGGGTGGGGCCTGCCACGTTGCTGCCGGCGCTCCAGCCCATGTAGGGCATGCCGTCGAAGGCGCGCTGGCGGATGGCCTGCAGGAGGCCTGTACGCTGC
>CACZRR010000038.1 GCA_902783595.1 uncultured Bacteroidota bacterium | reverse complement strand
TTCAACCGCTGCAAAGGGAAGATTTAAAGAAAGGAATGTTATGGAATTCAGGAAACAAAAACCGATATATCTGCAGATAGCCGACCGACTGATGGACAGCATTGTGGGTGGCGAATATGTGGTTGACGACCGCATGCCCTCAGTGCGTGACGTGGCTATGGAAATGGGTGTGAATCCCAACACGGTGATGCGTTCTTTCGACTACCTGCAGGGTGAAGAAATCATTTACAATCGGCGGGGCGTTGGCTATTTTGTCGGTGCAAACGCGAGAGAGAAGATTATCGCTGAACAGCGGCGGGAATTTCTCGAAGAGGAGCTACCCGCCATACGAAACCGTATGGCCATTCTGGGTATCGACCCTCGTATGCTCCTTGCTAGCGAGGTAAAGGACTAGATAGTGCCATCCGCCAAAAGTGTTTGTGCAAAAAAACGGGTAGGTCACAATAAAACGCCATCACCTTCGTTTTCTTATGAAATAATACACACTTATGGCTGAAGAAAAACCTGCCGATAGTGCTAGCCAAGAAAACGTCATCCATCTTGACGGAGTCGCCATTAATCACGAAAATGGAGCACTACTCACCCATGTAAATCTCGATATCCGCTCCGGAGAATTCGTCTATCTCATCGGGCGTAGTGGTGCCGGCAAAACCTCGTTGTTGCGCAGCCTATATGCCGACCTTCCCATCCATGAGGGCAGTGCCAGCATTTGCGGTACAGACATTGTGAACATCAAACGGCGCCACATTCCTGCGCTGCGACGTCGCATAGGCATCGTGTTTCAAAATTTCCGCTTGTTAGATGACCGCAACGTACGCTCCAATCTCGAATTTGTGCTTCGTGCCACAGGGTGGAAAAAGAAGGATGAGATTGCCAATCAGATTGCCAAAACGCTGCAAGCTGTAGGCATCGAGGGGAAAGCCGAAAATTTCCCCAGCCAATTGTCGGAGGGGGAGCAACAACGTCTCGGGATTGCACGCGCTCTTGTCAACAATCCCATTCTTCTTCTTGCCGATGAGCCTACGGGCAATCTTGATCCCGTCACCTCTTCGGAGATAATGCAACTACTCATTGACATCAATCGCACTACAGGAACCACCATGCTCATTTCCACACACGACTTCATGATGATTGACAAATATCCAGCTCGCGTCATTGTGTGTGAGAACGGCAGTATCACTGACACCGAGACGAATTAAAAAGTTGAAATCAGTATTTATCATTATGAAGAAAATCATCTGTGTTGCCTTTGCTTCCCTCCTTTTATTGGGAGGTACGGCAGCTTCGGCGCAATCAAAGAATAAGAAAGAGAACAAGAAAAAGACGAGTTCACCATACGTTGAAGGGCGTCAGAAAGTGCGCGAATACGATTATGGCACCTTTGACAAGTACACTTCTTTCAGTACCAAGGACAACACCATTTATTACTGTCCCTTCGACTACACAAAACTGCACAAAATCGCCACAGGAGAAGCAAATGAATGGGGAGACATGCAACCTGTCATCAATTATCTCCAGACCATCACGAGAGCCTCTATGACCATTTGTGCCCTGTATGCCGTCAATCCCGAAATCACTGATCCCGCGACGCGCAAAGCCCTGGCAGAGCGAGGTCGCCAAGAGGCTGATGCCGCCATGTGTGCATTTAACGATTGGAAGGCCAAGATGGGCATGAAAAACAAAACGCAATATGCCATTGCCGAGATAGACTACCGCTATTTCAAAGGTACCAACTACTATAACGAGCAGCGTAGCGAAGAAGTCATTCCCGCAGGTGTATTACTTTACTTTGGATCGCGCAAAAAGAAAATGTTCGTCGCCGACACCACGGTGCAGAAATTTCCTGACATACGATTCTTCCCCAACGATGCCACCATTGTGGAATCATGGAACACCACCCTTGACGAAGTGGCCGAATACCTAAAGAACAACGATCGTAAGGGGGTCATGCTGGTCGGATACTCTGATAATCAGGGTACAGAAGCCTATATTAAGGGAATCTCACGTCAACGCGCCACCGAAGTGAAGAAAGCATTGCTCGCGCGAGGTGTCGAAGCAACACGCGTCGAGATAGAGGTCAAAGGCGATGCAGATCCTGTAGGAGACAATAGCACCTACGAGGGGCGTATTGCCAACAACCGAGTCGCTATTATCGTGCAGTGACCAACAAAGAAAAATATCGCCAGCTTTGCGAAAAAGAGGGAGACAACATTCCTCTTTTTCAGCAATATTGGTGGATGGACACAGTTTGTATTGGCAAGCAGTGGAACGTGCTCCTCTGCGAGAATAATGGTCAAATAGAGGGGGCATTACCCTACTTATGTGGTCGTCGTTGGGGTCTACAATACATCCTGCAGCCACAGTTAACACAATACTGCGGGCCATGGTATAATCTACCGAAGAACGTCGACAAGGCAGAATTTGAGCATCGTGTTGGCGGAGACCTCGCGAAGCAGCTTAAAGAGCTTGGAGCCAATATCATTGTACAGCACTTCTCCCCTGAGGTGACAGACTGGCTACCTTTCCATTGGGAAGGTTTTTGCCAGACAACACGCTACACCTACCGACTGCCGTCGTTAAGTAACCCTGAGCAACTTGTCCACGATGCCTCACGAGCCAGGCGACGCGGAATGGACGAAGTGGCGTCCCTCTATCTTGTGGATAAGAATTTTGATGCCCAGCAGTTTGCCGAAATGCATCAAGCCTATTACGACAGACGAGGTGGTGACCTATTGAGCAAATCCTTTGTGCAGCATGTATGTCAGACGGCATTGGAGCAAAATCATGCCTTATTATGGGCACTGCGCGACGAGCGCAACGAGGTGATCTGCGCATCATTTGTTGTATATGACACCAAATGTGCCTACGCGCTGATGTCAGCCATGAGTTCACAGCATCATCCCAACGCGAAGACATACCTCTTTTGGCAAATTATCAACCATCTAGCCACATACACACAATCTTTCGACTTTGAAGGAAGCATGGACAAAGGTGTAGAATTCTTCTACCGCTCGTTCGGTGCCGTGCAAGTACCCTACTTTGAGGTATCACGCTTCACACCGTCGCTATTGCACCTTTTTGTAAAAAGATGAACTCGCTGGCAGACACCCTACGCAACATTGATTATCATTCATTGGCAATCAGCAACTATAGCCGGAACTACATATTGCGGATGTTACCAGCCATTGATTACTATCTTGCCATCTATGAGCGGTGTCTCGACCACCTGTTAGCCTCCAATCCTGAATTGACATTGGTAGACTATGGTGGGGGACACGGTTTTTTTTCTTTGGCGGCAAAACGTAGGGGGGTAAAAAACGTAATATACATCGACCACAACGCACAAGCCAAAGAGGCTGCACAGGCGGTTGCATCCATTGTTGGGATAAGCGCCGACACATACCTCTGCGGGGACGAGCAGACACTTGCCGAATGGTGCAGAGATCAGCGTTGCAAGATCGACGTATTGGCTGGTATGGATGTCATAGAGCATATTCATCGTCTGGTCCCTTTTTTTGATACGTTGATGGAGCTGAATCGAAACATGAAGATGGTTTTCACCACGGGATCGAATCCAAAGAATCCTTTCATAAGACGAAAATTGCGTCGCGTGATGATCAACGATGAAAACCTTTTCGGAGAACAGCGTCGACAATATATTGCGGAAAATCACCCCGAAATAGAAGATACAAGATCATGGGCAGATGCCTCCCGTGGGTTGACATTTGCCGACATTGACAGATTGATCGATTCTCATTGTTCTCTCGAGGTCGCAAAGACAGAATCAATGACTCTTTGCCGAGACATCTACAACACTTGCGACCCTGCGAACGGTAGTTGGACAGAGCGCATTTTGCCTTTGAATGAATATAAAGGCATCCTTTGGAAATACCATGTACCGATTCACGTAGAAAGGGGGTTCTATAACACCCGTCGCGGTGGTATCAAAGGTCTTGCATCCAGTATACTTAATGCCATATTACAAGTTCCTGGGACCATAGCTCTTGCTCCCTTTATCATCCTGAAAATAAACTATCGATGAAGATCCAACTCATCGTCGTCTCCAAGACCGATATTCCCTATTTACAACAGGGTATTGATGAATACTCGTCACGCCTTCGGCACTACTGCGACTTTGATTTAGTCGTCATTCCAGCGCTGAAAAACATGGGTAAAGCCACTTCTACCGAAGTTAAAGAACGAGAAGGGGTGTTGATACTAAAACATCTGGAGAGAGCAGATACTGTTGTGCTCCTCGACGAGCATGGCAAAGAGTATAGCTCGGTAGCATTCGCTGATTACATTCAGAAACAGATGAATGTCGGCACTCGCACACTAGCTTTTGTTGTGGGAGGTGCCTTTGGATTCTCCCCTGCCGTATATGCAGCCGCCCATCATAAGATATCATTATCTCAGATGACATTCAATCACCAAATGGTTCGACTTTTCTTTGCAGAACAGCTCTACAGAGCCTTCACCATCCTTCATCACGAAAAATACCATAACGAATAGACTCACAAAAAAGACATACACATGCAACTGCGACTCACCTTTGACGAAATCAGCAATCTCATAGAGCAGAAATCAGGCAAACGCCTTCCCATCATCTATGGCGGTCCACACACCATTCGTATCGCCTACGAAGTCAATCTTTTTATCAAAAGTGCATCTATAGGCTTAGACCTCACCATCGAAGAGATTAATAATGAAGGTATCATCCTCTCATATAATGGAGGTAGCGGTATCGACTATGTAGTGAAGATGGCTCTCTCTCATGCACGAAGCCAGCCTGGTGGAGATATGATAGAAACCCTGGACAACAACAAGATACGCTTAAATCTTTCCAAGAATGCACAAACTGGCACCTTGCTTGACCATATTGACTTGAAGGATGTATTCTTTGACGAAAGGTATGCGACCATTGAATTCACTCCTAAAGTTTAAGTGGAGAGAAACAATTTGCCAATACGCCTTCATAGCTCTTAGACACCGGTATTGTGCGGCCCACATGGTTCATCTCGAGCACAAAAGCGCCTTTTTCCTTCCTCATCAACTTCACATTAGCAACATTAACCATATACCTTCTGTGACAACGTAGCAAACCATAATCGGTGTAATGACGCTCAATTTCCTTAAGTGAATTATGCAAGATAAAAGTATCCTCGTGGCCCTCACTAAGATAATGAATATTAGTATAGTTATCTGCGGCCTCAATATAAATAATGTTCTCCGTATGCGTTGTAAAAACGAGCCGCCCACCCTTGTCGTAAAAACTGATACTCTCTTCTCCGACATTCCTCGACTGTCCGTCATCAGTGCCCTGAGACAACTGTCGTAGTGCTACTATTTCGCCATGCATGGCCCGCAAATGGAAGACCAAAATCAACACTAATACCACCAACACCACCAGCACAACCAATAGCACAACCGATACAGCAGGATGAAAAAAAAGCCCATTTTGCATACTTAATAAAAATAATTTCACCAAAAATATACTAATTTCACCAAAAGAAACGTTATTTCGCCGACATTATTGTATTATTTACTTAAATTAACTTTTGCATTTTTTAAAAATGGCGTTTCTTTGCAACCCGAAAATTAATAAATTTTAACATGAAAATCATAGGAACCGGGAGCGCGCTACCCAAGAAAGTGGTATCTAACGAAGCTCTCTCCGATTTTTTCGAAACTAATGATGAATGGATTACCCAACGCACAGGTATCAAAACCCGCAGGATAATCACTGACGAACGATTCGAAGACATCGCCACCGAGGCAGCGGCACGCGCCATAGACAACGCAGGACTCTGCCCTGATGACATCGACTACATCATCTGCTCTAACGTTTCCAACCTTTACATTACCCCTCATCTCTCTAGCATTATTCAAGGCAACCTAGGTATCAAGGGCCCCCAATGTCCTACATTTGATGTTAATTCAGCCTGCGTAGGTTTTGTTTATGCCCTTGATCTATGCGACGCTTTGATTAGCACTGGTCGTGCTCACCATATTTTACTCGTGGCCGCGGAGGAGTGCACTCGCTTCTGTGATTGGTCAGATCGTAATTGTTCTGTACTATTTGGCGATGGCGCTGGTGCCGTTGTGTTAGGTGCTGGAGAAGGTTTCAAACTATGCCACCTCACCTCCACCCCAATGCCCGACGTGATTGTGTATCGCAATCCCATGGAAGCGACACCCTTTGAAAGGGGAGAAGGCATCGACACACACCACGCGCTGGAGATGAAAGGACGGGAAGTGTTTCGCATGGCCGTAACATCCGCAGTGCGCGACATTAGACAGATTACTGAGGATGCCGGACTCTCCCTCGATAACATTGATCACTTCCTGCTTCACCAAGCCAACCTACGCATCAACGAGGCGATCCGTGATAATCTACGTCAGCCAGAGGAGAAATTCCCCACCAATGTGCAGCGCTACGGCAACACAAGTTCGGCTTCAATCCCCTTGCTCCTTGACGAAGGAGTGCATGAAGGACGCATAAAACGTGGTGACACCATCCTAATGAGCGCCTTCGGAGCAGGGTTCGTAACCGGTACAGCCATCATTAAATACTAAAAAGAATCCATACATAAATAAATATAAGAAACAATAATAACTATGAACAGAGTATACATTACTGGCGTGGGATGCATCACGCCCCTGGGAAATGACATCGCCGCCCTTTGGGATAGCCTTATTCACGGGAAATGCGGTATCGACTTCATCACCAAGATTGATGACCCCGACCTGCCTGTCAAGATTGCAGCAGAGGTAAGAAACTTCCAACCAGAAGCTTACGGCATCGAAAAGAACATGGTACGTCACAACGACACGTACGCCCTTTACGCCCTTGCCGCAGCAGCCCAAGCTATGGCCGACAGCGGGCTGAAAGTAGGTGAGCATGTTGACCCACGTCGTCTTGGCGTAGCCATAGGCAGCGGTATTGGTGGAATACAAACCTTTGAGCGAGAACATGCCAACATGATGCAGTATGGCATGCGTCGCATCTCACCTCTCTTCATTCCCGAGATGATATCCAATATCGCCGGTGGTAACGTTGCCATCACCTACAACGCCCAGGGCCCCAACCTGCCCGTGGTGACCGCTTGTGCCACAGGCACACACTCTGTCGGAGAAGCCTACCGTCTCATCCACGAAGGTCGTGCCGATGCAGTCATCACTGGTGGTGCCGAATCGTCGGTGTGCAAGATGGCCATCGGTGGCTTCAGCAATATGAAAGCCCTCACCACCTCCGATGATCCCATGGCTGCCTCTTTGCCCTTCGACAGCCGCCGTCACGGTTTCGTTCTTGGTGAAGGATCTGGTGTGCTCATCCTCGAGAGCGAGAAGATCGCCAAAGCCCGTGGTGCCAAAATCTATGCTGAGGTTTGCGGCTACGGAAACACCTGCGATGCCCATCACTACACCGCCCCACACCCCGAAGGTCGCGGTGCAGCCGAGGCCATGCGCCTTGCTCTTGAGGAGGCTGGCCACAAAGCCGGCGAGAATCTCTACATCAACGCTCACGGCACTGGTACTCCCCTCAATGACAAGGGAGAGACCCTCGCCATCAAGAAAGCACTTGGCGAAGAGGAAGCACGCCGTGCCGTCATCAGTAGCACCAAGTCGATGCACGGGCACATGCTCGGTGCCACAGGTGCTGTGGAGCTTATCATCACCGCTTTGGCACTGAAGAACGGCATCATACCTCCCACCATCCACCTCGACGAGCCCGATCCCGAATGCGACCTCAATTATACTCCCCACACCGCACGTCAATGGCAGGCCGACATCGCCATCAGCAACACCTTCGGTTTTGGTGGTCAGAACTCCTGCGTAGCCCTGCGCAAAGCATAAAAATGGGGTGCATCGTCAGCATATATAACACACAGAATACAAATCAATAATTCATACAATGGAAATCCTGAATCGAGATCAAATCAAAACCTTCCTGCCTCACCGCGAGCCCATGCTGCTGGTCGACGACGTCACCAAGGAAGGCGACGAAGCAGTAGCCCACTACCATGTGCGTGGCGACGAATTCTTCCTCCAGGGTCACTTCCCGGGCAACCCCATTGTGCCGGGCGTCATCCTCTGCGAGATAATGGGTCAGTCAATGTGCATCCTTGTGCGCGACGAACTCGCAGCAGGTCGCATACCGCTCTATAGCGGCATCAAGGAGGCTCGTTTCCGCCAACCCGTCAAACCCGGCGACACCATCGAGATCCGCGGTCACATCACCGAGCGCCGAAGCCTCATCTTCTATGCTGAAGCCGAAGCCAAAGTGAATGGAAAAACCGCTGTAAAAGGCGTCCTCTCCTTTGCCCTTATTGACAATCCTAACAAATAAAAATATTGAAAAATGGAATTATTAAAAGATAAAATCGCCCTTGTCACCGGTGGTTCCCGCGGCATCGGCAAACGTACCGCCACCCTCTTCGCTGAAGAAGGTGCCACAGTCATTTTCACCGACCTGCAGGAGAACGATAGCAGCCGCGAAACCCTCGCCGAGTTGCAGAAGCACAGCCCCCGTTCAATGTTCATCGCTTCCAATGCCGCCGACTACGAGCAGACCGTCAAAGTTGCCGAGCAGGTGCAGAAAGAGTTCGGACGCCTCGACGTGCTGGTAAACAATGCAGGCATCACACGCGACAACCTGTTGCTCCGCATGCAACCCAAAGACTGGGACCTCGTCATTGAAGTCAACCTCCGCTCTGTCTTCAATTTCTGCAAAGCTTTCGCTCCTATGATGGTCAAGCAGCGTAGTGGCAGCATCATCAACACCAGCTCGGTGGTAGGTGTCAACGGCAATGGTGGCCAGTGCAACTACTCCGCCTCCAAGGCCGGTATTCTGGGCTTCACTAAGAGCCTCGCCAAAGAGCTGGGTTCACGTGGCGTCCGCTGCAACGCTATCGCCCCCGGTTTCATCGAAACCGTGATGACGCAGCAGCTACCCGAGGATGTGCGTAAAGGCTGGATGACTGCCATCCCCCTGCGCCGCGGCGGCACCGAACTCGACGTTGCCAAGACATCCCTCTACCTGGCCTCCGACCTGGCAGATTACATCACCGGTCAGGTGATCTGCATCGATGGCGGCCTCTCGATCTAAAAGCCATCATCCCTATGGATAACGCCATTAACACCATGCTGGCGCACCGTTCGGTGCGCCAGTTCACTTCTGAGCCCGTTGCCGACGACGTGCTCAACGAGATTGTGCGTTGCGGATCTCGGGCCTCCAACACCGGCAACATGCAGCTCTACACCGTCATCGCCACACGCGAAGAACCGCTGCGCAGCGAGCTATGCCAGCTGCATTTCGGCCAGTGTGCCACCGCACCGTTGTGGCTCACCATCTGCACCGATGTGAATCGTTATCACCACTACTGCCGCGTCAACGGCTGTGACGAACCCTTCAGCAACCTGCTGTGGTTCACGTCAGCGCTCATCGACGCATCATTGTTTGCGCAGAATCTCTGCCTTGCCGCCGAAAGCCGCGGATTGGGCTTTTGCTTCCTGGGCACAGTGAACTACAACACCGAGAAGATTGCCGAGTTGCTGCAGTGTCCCAAAGGGGTGATTCCCGTCATCGCCATCGCCATGGGTCATCCCGCTGAGGAGGGACGCATGAGCGAACGCCTGGGCAACGACGCCATCCTCCACCACGAGGTGTACCACGATCCCAGCGACGACGAAATCCGCCTCACCCATGCCGTACGTGACAACGATCCCTTCAACCAACGCATGGTGGAAGAAAACGGCACTCGCAACTATTGCGAGATTTTCACCACCAAACGCTATCCCCGCAGCACAAACGAGGCTGTCAGTGCCGACCTGCTGTCCTTCCTCCGCAAGAACGGCATGATCGGATAAAAATAGCGTCCGTTGCGGTACCGCACGCAAGAAAGTTTTCCCATGTCGCAAAAAAAGTGTATTTTTGCACTTCTAAAATGAATATATCATGGTAGAAATCACACGCACCTTCGATCTGCTCGACCACCTGGTGGAGCAGTACCCCAAGGACGATATATTAGCTGGCAAGGTGAATGGCGAGTGGGTGAAATATTCGTCTCACGACTACTACAAGTTCGCACACTATATGGCTTATGGACTCTGCGAAATAGGCCTACAGCGCGGCGACCGCGTGGTGACCATGAGCGCCAACTGCCCCGAGTGGAACTTCATCGACATGGCTCTAGCCATGTGCGGCATCATCCATGTGCCCATCTACCCCACCCTCAATACCGAGAGCTATGTGCATATCCTGCGCCACAGCGAGGCTCGGGCGGTGATGATCAGCTCCAAACTGCTGCTCTCTCGTCTGCGTCCAGCACTCGAAGAGGCAGGCACTAACCCCGCCGTCTACACCCTCGCCGAAATCGAAGGCGAACACCGCACCCTGGAGATTCTCAAACTTGGTATCGCCAACCGCGATAAATGGATGCCCGAGATCGAACAGCGCAAGCGCGACATCCAGCCCGACGAATGGATGTCCATGATCTACACCTCAGGCACCACGGGTCTCCCAAAAGGTGTCATGCTGAGCCATCGCAACCTCTGCTCCAATTTTCTTGCTCACGCTCAAGTGAACCCCGCCGACAGCAACTGCCGCTTCCTCTCTTTCCTGCCCCTCAATCACATCTACGAGCGCTCCATGAACTACCACTACCAGTACAAAGGCATCAGCATCTACTATGCCGAAAGTCTGGGTACCATACAGCAGAATATGCAGGAAATCAAAGCCGACGGATTCTGCGCCGTACCTCGCGTGCTGGAAATGGTCTACGACAAGCTCTATGCTGCAGGCAAGGACTTTACAGGTCTGCGCAAACTCATCTACGACTGGGCCTTCAGCCACGGCAAACGCTACGACTATACCCTCATCAAAAAAGTCTCCATCTTCTACCAGCTCACACAGTGGTTCCTCGACAAAGCCGTCTACACCAAATGGCGTGAGAAATTCGGGGGCAAGAGGCTGGTCGTCATCACCGGCGGCAGCTCCATACAGCCCAAAATGGTGCGTCTCTTTGCCGCTGCCGGCATCAATATCTACGAAGGCTACGGGATGAGCGAGACATCACCCGTCATCGCCGTCAACGATCCCGTCCACAAACTCGTGCGTATCGGCACCGTAGGCCCCGTGCTCAGCGGCGTGGAGATGCGCTTCGGCGACGATGGCGAGATACTCACCCGCGGCCCCCACGTGATGCTGGGCTACTACAAAGACCCCGCCTACACAGCAGAAATTATCGATGCCGACGGATGGCTGCACACCGGCGACATCGGCGAACTGGTGGGAGGACGCTACCTTAAAATCACCGACCGCAAGAAGGACATCTTCAAACTCTCGGCAGGCAAATATGTGGCACCGCAGCTCATCGAGAACATGCTGCGTGGATCTGAATACATCGACCAGGTGATGGTCATCGGCGAAAACGAGAAACAGGTTGCCGCCATCATCAGCCCCAACTTCAACACCTTGCATTATTGGGCGCTGAAGTACAAGCTGCACTACCGCGACAATGGTGTGCTCATCGGCCTACCTCAGGTGCAGGAGAAAATGAAAAAAATCCTCGAGACCTACAATAAGGAGCTGGCGCCACACGAGCAGATTAAACAGTTCCGCCTGGTCACCGACGAATGGACCACCGCCAACGGTCTTCTGTCTCCCACCCTCAAACTGCGCCGCGCCCCTCTGATGGAGAAATACAAAGACATCATCGCCGACATCTATGGCAAGGGCAAGACGTCGACAAACACCTTCTTCTCTGCCTTCAAGTCCGTGGAACTCCCCACCATGCCCTGGCAGAAGAAATAGTCGTATCACCTTTATCTATTACCATTTTGAAATCCTTCCGTCTTCCCTTCATCGTGGCGCTTGTAGCCATCACGACCCTCGCCGGATGCCATAGCAGCCGCATGCCCTATTTGAGCGATGCACAGCGCGACGTAGAGGAGACCGTCAGCGTCACCTACGGCAGCACCATCGCCACAGGCGACCAACTCTACATCTATGTCTACAGCCAGAACCCCGCAGCCGTCAAAAGTCTTAACCAGGAGACAAACCACATCGCGGAAGCAAATGGAGACCAGTCGGCAGGCTCTGTGCAGGGCTACACGGTGAGCCAGCAAGGCACCATACTATTCCCCATAGTGGGCACCATCGAGGCCGAAGGCAAAAGCCTTGACCAACTGCGCCTCGAACTCGAAGGAATACTCAAACAGAAGAAGATCGTAAAAGATCCCGTGGTCACCGTAAAACGCATGAACTTCCACGTCACCGTCATCGGCGAGGTGAGGATGCCCCAGGTGCTCTACCCCGCAGGCGAACGTATCACGTTGCTCGAGGCATTGTCTGTGTGTGGCGACATCACCGACGACGGCATGCCCAACCGCATCCTCATAGCACGGCGCGACGACGACGGCATCATCTACGGCATGGTGGACCTCACATCGTCGGAGACGCTCACCTCCCCCTACTACTATCTCCAGCAGAACGATATCGTCTACGTCGAGCCTAAAGACAAGAAGAAACGTACCGCCACCCGCGACGACAATATACCCGCCTACATCACCACCGGCGCATCCATCATACGCCTCGCCTACAGCATCATCGGACACTACTATAGAAACAACCGCCACTAACCCAAACTACAAGAAACTAACACGTTATAAAAAAAATTTTGTCATACGCCCATTTTATAGTACTTTTGCACCCGCTTTTTAAGAAAAGCCCTTGTCCCATGGTGTAATGGTAGCACATCAGATTTTGGTTCTGCTTGCCCAGGTTCGAGTCCTGGTGGGACAACCACAAAGCCGACAGCATCCCCGCTGTCGGCTTGTTCTTTAATATGAGGGCGTTGCTCCACTTTTTGCCCCTCTCCGGACAATAAAAAGTGTACAACAGCGTTGTGGACGATATGAGAAAGAACAAAGTACTTATCGTCTACACGGGCGGCACCATCGGTATGGTGCAGGATGAGAGCGGCTCACTGAAACCCTTTGCCTTAGATAGCATCTACGATGCCGTGCCCCAGCTGAGGGCTTGCGACTACGCCATCGACTCGGTGACGCTGGACGAGATCATCGACTCGTCAAACATGACGCCGAAGATGTGGGTGTCCATAGCGTCAATCATCGAGCACGCCTACGACGAGTACGACGGATTCGTGGTACTGCACGGCACCGACACGATGGCCTATACGGCATCGGCCCTGAGCTTCATGTTCAAGAATCTCGCCAAGCCTATCGTCTTCACCGGCAGCCAGCTGCCGCTGAGCGCACTGCGCAGCGACGGACGCGAGAATATCATTTGCGCTCTGGAGATAGCCGCGGCGCGACAGGTAGTGGTACCCGAGGTGTGCATCTTTTTCGAGAACAGGCTCTACCGCGGCAACCGCAGCACGAAGGTGAACGCAGAGAATTTCGACGCTTTCGCATCGTACAACTACCCCTCGCTGGCCAAAGCGGGCATAGGCATCAGCTTCAAGGAGCGCCTGGTGCTACCCATGCCCACGGAAGCTCTTCAGGTACGCAAGAAGTTCGACACACGTGTGGCCGTGCTGAAGCTCTTCCCAGGCATCGGCAAAGAGGTGGTGGGCGCCGTGCTGGGGGCCAAAGACCTGCAGGGCGTGGTGGTGGAGACCTACGGATCGGGCAACGCACCGACAGAAGCATGGTTCATCGCAGCACTGGAAGAGGCTATAAAAAAAGGCATGATCGTGATGAATGTGACACAATGTAAGGCCGGCGCCGTGAAAATGCGCCAATATGCCGCAAGCTGCGATATGGACCGCATCGGCGTGATCGGCGGCGGCGACATCACCATCGAGGCGGCGATAGCCAAGATGATGTGCCTGCTGGGCGAGTACCCCGACGACAAAGAGCACGTGAAGCTGCGCCTCGGCCAGTCGCTGCGCGGCGAAATGTCCTGAAAACCGAAAGCATTGAAATCCGCTCGTCTTTTTCTGTTTGCTATAGCGCTATGTGTGCTGGGGACCGCTAATCTGCGCGGTCAGACAGCAGCAGGTCATCTCGGCCAGTTCGACAGCCGCCTGCTGCACTACGGCATACAGGTGGGCTACACCCTATCGAAATTCGACCTGAAATATTCAGAGGACGCCACCATCCGCGAGCACCTCCAAGGGACAACATCCTACTACACTCCCGGCTTCCACATCGCCGTGATTGGCGACCTGCGTCTGGGCAAGTGGTTCAACCTACGCCTGCTGCCAGGTGTGGCACTGATCACGCGCAGCGTGGACTACAGCTGGGAACGCGGATACCTGGCCACACACCGCCTGGCCGAGCGCAGCCGCACGGTGGAGAGCGTCTATGGCGAGATACCTCTCGAACTGAAATACCGCGCCATGCGCCACGGCAATTTCCGCCCCTACCTGACGGCGGGAATGTCCTACGGATTCGACTTCGCCTCGCTGCGCAAGAACAAGAACAAGACCGACGAGAGCATCATACGCCTCTCCCCTCACGACGTGCGCTACTCAATGGGCATGGGCTTCGACGTGTTCCTCCGCTACGTGAAGTTCGCCATCGAGATGAAGATGATCTTCGGCCTCGTAGACCTGAAGGTGGAAGATCCCGACGTGTATATCCGTTCCTTCGACAACCTCAACAGCCGCACCTTCATGCTGAGCTTCACATTCGAAGGATAATAGCTTTTTTCTTAGATTCCCGCAGCGCACTCGGCACAGCGTATGCCGTCAAGCGCCGAGGAGACGATGCCACCGGCATAACCGGCACCTTCGCCGCAAGGGTAGAGACCCCTCAGCTGGGGATGCTGCAGGCTCTCCCTGTCGCGGGGTATGCGCACGGGCGACGATGTGCGGCTCTCCACAGCAAGGAGGGTGGCGTCACGCGTGATAAAGCCATGCATGCTGCGGTCAAAGTGACGGAAGGCTTGCTGCAGGGCGCCAACTACGAAGGACGGCAGAATCTGGTGGAGCGGCGCACTGACGACGGAACCCATGTAGTTGGTGCGCGGCAACGACGAGGAGCTCCTGCTGTCCAAGAAGTCGACAAGACGCTGCGCCGGAGCATCAATGGTGCCGCCGGCAGCGGCGTAGGCGCGCTGTTCCACGCCTTTCTGGAATTCAAGGAGCGCCAACGGCGACGCCATCTCTTCATCAGACAGCCCCAACTCTTCGTTGAGACCCACGGTGACGGCGATGCCACTGTTGGCAAATCCGCTGTTGCGTGCAGCGTTGCTCATGCCGTTGACCACCTGTTGGCCAGGGGCGGTGGCGGCAGGCACAATGACGCCACCAGGGCACATGCAGAAACTGAAGACGCCATGACCTCCCACCTGCGTGGTGAGGCTATAGGTCGCAGGGGGCAGCAGGGAGGAGTAGCGCGGCCCGTGGTATTGTATCTCGTTGATGAGCGCCTGGGGGTGCTCCACACGCACGCCGAGGGCGAAAGGTTTGGCCTCGAGAAGCCAGCCACGACGCGCGAAGAGGGCATAGATGTCGCGGGCCGAATGACCCGTGGCGAGAATCACGGCGGCACCCTCGATGCGGTCACCACCCTCGGTCACCACACCACACACACGGCCATCGCGGACGATGAGGTCGACGACACGACTGCCGAAATGGTACTCGCCACCGGATTGGGTGATGGTTTCGCGTATCCGCGCAATGATGGCGGGCAGCCGGTCAGTGCCTATGTGGGCATGCACATCGACGAGGATGTCGGGGTCGGCACCATGCGCCACGAGCTGCCGCAGCACCTCCTGCACGTTGCCACGTTTGGTGGAGCGGGTGTAGAGCTTGCCGTCGCTATAGGTTCCGGCACCGCCTTCGCCGAAACACCAGTTGCTGTCGGGATCGACAGTCTTGCTGCGCACCATGTCGACGATATCGGCCTTGCGCTGCTCCACGGGTTTGCCCCTCTCCACGATGATGGGCTTGACACCCAGCTGCAGCGCTCGCAACGCCGCAAAAAGACCAGCAGGACCCGCACCTACGATGACGATCTGCGAACGGAACGGGGGATGCTGCAACGTAGGAGCGGGCAGGGCGGCAGGCTCGGCACCCACCTCCACCTGGCAATGATATAGGATGTTGCGGCGGCGGCAGTCGATACTGCGGCGCACAATACGGTATGGGGGCAGCGTATCTTCCTTCACCCCCAGGTCCTGCGCCAGGACCCTGCGCACGGCATCGGTCGACGCATATTCTTCCGGGGTGAGGTCTATGGTGAGGTCGGTCATCGCAAGGCTATTTGGCGATGCAAAAGTACAAAAAAAGTTTTTTTGTATCTTTGCAATCCTTATGAAGAAGACAGCACGCTACAATTATCTGATAAGCATCTATTTGCTCGGCATAGCGTTTTTCACGCTTTTCCGCCTGGCAGAGACCCTGGCCTACTGTGCCCAAACCGAAGGACCCAGCCTCCTCAGCGGCCAATATCTGCACGCCCTGTGGAATGGTTTCCGTTTCGATACCACCATTAGCACCTATTTGCTGGCGCTGCCACTGTTGCTACTCATCATCGGCGAGATGGCACGCATCCGCCGCCACTGGTACTACGCCATTGTGCACTACCTGCTGATGGTGGTCTACACCGTGGCTTTCTTCGGATGCGCCGCCGATATACCCTATTTCACGGGTTTCTTCACCCACATCGATGCCGCCGCACTGGATTGGGTCGAAGCCGACTCGTTCGGCACCCTGGCAGGCTCCATCTTCGGCGAACCCATCTACCTGCTCTACACGGTCATCTACCTGGCCGTGATGGTGGCATGGTGGCTGCTGGGACGCCTCATCTACCGCCGCGTGCTGCTGAAGCACCTCGACGAGCATCTGCCCTACGCCTGGAGCATCCCGCTGACGGTACTAGTGCTGGCGGTGGGATTCGTGGGCATGCGCGGCAGGGTGTCGAAGAAGAGCCCCATACGTATCGGCACCGCCTATTTCTGCAACGACCCCTTCCTGAACCAGATCGGCGTGAACCCGCTGTTCAATTTCTTCAAGAGCCTCGAGGATGCCGGCAAGAGCGCCAACCGCCCCATCGCCCTGATGGACGCCGACGAGGCTCAGGCCGTATGGGCGGAACAACGCACATGGCCCGCCATCAGCATCCCTCAGCACATGGAGGAGGGGATGAATGTGGTGGTGGTGATCATGGAGAGCATGAGCGCAGACAAGACGATGCTGAACACCGACGACCCCAGCCTCACTCCCTGCCTCGACAGCCTGATGCGTCACGCACTGACATTCACCGAGGCCTACTCCGCCGGCATACACACCTACAACGGCATCTACACCACACTCTATTCTCAACCCGCCATCATGGCACGCCAGGTGATGAAAAACTCTCCCATGCCGCTGGTATGCGGCCTCCCGCAGGCACTCGCAGCAGCAGGCTACAGCACCACGTTCTTCACAGCCTACGACGCCACATACGACAATATGCAGGGCTTCCTCTACGGCAACGGTTTCGACCGCGTGGTGGAGCAGAAAGACTACCCCCGCGACGAGGTGAAGACAACATGGGGCATCCCCGACCACATTCTCTTCGACCACGTCATCGAGCATTGCGACAGCATCAGCCAGCACGGCCCCTTCTTCGCCTGCTGCCTGACGAGCAGCGACCACACACCCTTCTACCTGCCCGACGACATACCCCTCGTACATCGACAGAGCGAGCTGGCCAAGAAGATGGTGGAATACGCCGACTGGTCGATAGGACACTTCATGCAGCAGGCAGCACAGAAGGCATGGTTCCACAACACCCTCTTCGTCTTTGTCGCCGACCACGGATTCTTCCACAACCCCACCTACGATATGGCTATGAGCCACAACCACGTGCCGCTGCTATTCTATGCCCCCGGACATATTGAACCCTGTCTTGACCCGCGGCTGGCACAACAGCTCGACATAGCACCCACCATCCTCGGAATGCTGGGGTTAGAGACCCCTCATGCCATGCTGGGAGTCGACCTCTCCAGAACAATCCGCCGCTATGCACTATTCAGCGCCGACGACAAGATCGGCTGCGTGGATGGCGAACTGTTCTACCTCTACCGCGTGAAGGCCGAGAGCGGCAGCCTCTACCGCTACAAGGAAAAATCAGTGGTGGATCTCGCCGACAGCCTCCCCGACCGCGCCGAGGCACTGCGCCGCTACGCCTTCGGTATCACACAGCACAGCCAACAACTCCTGCACGACAGGACATCTGATTGCACACAATGAATTTTGAACTGAAAGCGGATTTCGCACCTATGGGCGACCAGCCCGAGGCCATCCGCCAGCTGGTGGAGGGCGTACGCAACGGACAGCGCGCACAGGTGCTGCAGGGCGTCACGGGCAGCGGCAAGACGTTCACGGTGGCCAACGTCATCCAAGAACTCAACCGCCCCACACTGGTGCTGAGCCACAACAAGACGCTGGCAGCACAGCTCTACGGCGAGTTCCGCCAGTTCTTCCCCAACAACGCGGTGGAGTACTTCGTTTCCTACTACGACTACTACCAGCCGGAGGCCTACATCGCTGCCACCAACACCTATATCGAGAAGGACCTCGCCATCAACGACGAACTCGACAAGCTGCGCCTGCGCGCCTCCAGCGCACTGCTCAGCGGCCGCCGCGACGTGATAGTGGTGTCAAGCGTCAGCTGCATATACGGCATCGGCAACCCCGACGAGTTCAAGCGCGGCACCATCGAGATACATGTGGGCGACCGCATCGTGCGCGACACACTGCTGATGAACCTACTCAACGCACAGTATGTGCGCAACGAGATAGAGTTCTCCAACGGCCGCTTCCGCGTCAAGGGCGACACGGTGGACATCTTCCCCTCGTTCGCCGATTTCTGCTACCGCGTATCGTTCTGGGACAATGAGGTGGAGAGTCTCGAAAGCTTCGACCCCATCAGCGGTCAGCACCTCGACAGCTTCGACAGCATCACCATCTACCCCGCCTCCAATTTCCTCACCTCCAAGGAGCACCTGCCCGAGATCATTCTGCAGATACAACGCGATATGTTCGAGCGCCGCGACTACCTGGAGAGCATCGACAAGCACCTCGAGGCCAAACGTCTCGAGGAACGCGTCAACTACGACCTCGAGATGATTCAGGAACTGGGCTACTGCTCCGGCATCGAGAACTACAGCCGCTACTTCGATGGCCGTCAGCCCGGCACACGCCCCTTCTGCCTCATCGACTATTTCCCAGACGATTTCCTCCTGGTGGTCGACGAGAGCCACGTCACCGTGCCTCAGATAGGCGCCATGTACGGCGGCGACCGCAGCCGTAAGACGTCGCTGGTGGAGTACGGTTTCCGCCTGCCGTCGGCACTCGACAACCGTCCCCTCACCTACGACGAGTTCTACAATCTCACAGGTCAGACAATCTACATCAGCGCCACACCGGCCGACTACGAGCTCAGCGAGGCAGAAGGCATTGTGGTGGAACAGGTGATACGCCCCACAGGTCTGCTCGACCCCGTGGTGGAGGTGCGCCCGGCCGTGAGCCAGGTCGACGACCTGCTCGACGAGATTGAGAACACCATCGACAAGGGCGAGCGCGTGCTGGTGACGACACTCACCAAGCGCATGGCTGAGGAACTGACGTCATATCTCATCAACCTCGGCATCAAAAGCAAGTACATCCACTCCGACGTCGACACGCTGGAACGCGTGGAGATCATGCGCGACCTGCGCATGGGCGTCTTCGACGTGCTGGTGGGCGTCAACCTGCTGCGCGAAGGTCTCGACCTGCCGGAGGTGAGCCTCGTGGCTATCCTCGACGCCGACAAGGAGGGATTCCTGCGCAGCGACCGCGCACTCATCCAGACCATCGGTCGCGCAGCACGCAACGTGCACAGCAAGGCAATCCTATACGGCGACACGATAACAGGGTCTATGCAACGCGCCATCGACATCACCAACCGGCACCGCGAGAAGCAGATACGCTACAACATGGAGCACGGCATAGTGCCCAAACAGATTGTCAAGAGCACAGAGGCTATCCTCGGCACCACATCGGTCATCGAGCGCGCAGCCGAAGAGAGCGCCGGCTACGAGAAAGACCCCATCAGTATCTATAAGGAGGATGTCCCGGTCGCTGCAGAACCAGGAGCCGCCTATGGCAAGAACGTGGCACCCACGCCTTCACCCTACCTGAAGATGACAAAGGAGCAGCTGCGCAAGGAGATACGCGACAGGCAGCGCAAGATGCAACTCGCAGCCAAGGAACTCGACTTCATGACAGCCGCCAACTACCGCGACGAGATCAAGGAGATGCAGGCCCTGCTCGACAGCGCACGCTGACAGACAGCGGCCATCAGCACGGCTTTATTTCAGGATGACTTTTTCCTCTTTCTTCTTCTTGAGGAAAGGATAGGTGTAGCTCCAGCCCCAGTTGATACCCACCTTGATGCCGAGGCTGAAGAGGTGCGCCGCGTCGACACGGTTGGAGGCGAAGGCACCGTTGTATACGTTGGCCTCGTTGGCACCAGCAACGGGCACCGAAAGCAATGGACGGCTGCTCTCGTCGCTCATCACGTTGGTGAGGCCATAACCCATATAGATGCCGGCATAGAGGCTCCAGGCGTTGCGCAAGGCGTAGTTGACGCCCAGGTCAGCGACGAGGCTGAGCCCCAGCGACGCCGTCTCTATGTCGCCGCTCTCGTCGACAGCATAGCGGTCGAAGCCGTAGCTCGGCAGGTCCGTATAGGTGACACCCGACGCGGGGAAATAGCCCGAGACCGAATAGTGACCTTTGTCGGCACTGTAGCTGCCCGTCAGGGGGATGTCAATCTGGAAGCCGGCACCAAGCAGGAGCACCAAGTCATCCTGCAGACGGTTGCGCCAGTAGAACTCGATGGGCAGCGACACCACACCCACCGACTGGCGCTCCTCGAGGTCGTCGACACGGACGGTGGCGTCGTAGGTGTTGTTGTTGCCCGGATGGACAATATTCAGCGTGGTCTGCGTGTAGTTGAAGGTGGCACTGCTGTAGGCACGGCTGTATTTGAGGCCCACGGCGGCACCGAACTGCTGGTCGAAGAAGTAAAGGTACTTGGCCTCCACGAGGTAGCCCAGACGGCTACCATGGTCGCCGTCGGCAGGACTGAAGGACAGCGTGCCCAGGCCTTCGCCAAGGTTGATGCCGATATAGTTGTTGTGCTCCGGGGTCTGCGCGCCGAGGTTCACGGCGAGGACCAGGGCCGACAGGATGACGAGTGTATGTTTCATGGTCTCTCTTTCCTCTTTTTTTGTGTCAGTCTTTCAGCAGACGCTTGGTGATGCCGTCGACGGTGACGGTGTAGCTGCCCGCGGCGAGGTCGGAGAGGTCGATCGTCCATTCGCCGCCGTCGAAGGTGGCGGAGTACACCACCCTACCCATGATGTTCATCACTTTCACCACGTGGCGCTGCTGGGCGCCGTTGGCGAGGCTCACCCTCACACGGTCGCTGGCGGGGTTGGGATAGACGGTTAGCTTGGGCTGCTGCTCCTCGTCGGCGACGAGGGTGGTGACGTCATCCTGCTCGCAGGTGCGCGTGGCCACGCCGTCGACGTCCATCGTGGCATGATAGGTGCCGGTGAGCACACCGCCGGGCTCCTGGTAGTAAGGACCCGTGCCTACCCTCACGCCGTTGTGGTACCACACCACGCTGCTGTGGTCGATGCAGTGGCAGGTGTCCACGATGGTGATGACATCGGCGAAGAGGGGCTGCGTGTAGTAGCTGGGCAGGTTGACGACAACATGCACCGCGACGGAGTCACTCTCGAAGCGCGGCAGGCCACCCACGTTGTAGAGGCTGTTGCTCAGGCGCAGGTAGGCGCTGTAAGTGCCCATGGGGGCGTCGAGGGGGATAGCAATACTGAAGCCGCCAGCACTGGTGAGGGGCTGCGGCGTCACGACGTCGGCGAAGCCGGCGGCATGGGCCTCGGCACCGAAGAAGAGGCGGTATTGGTCGGCGCTGTTGCTGGCGGCGGTGAGAAGGAAGGCGGCCTCGCCGTTCTCGCCACCGCAGTAGCCCTGCGGCGACACGACGATGCCGCTGTCGGCAGAGGCAGCGTCGACGTCGACGACGATGGGCGTCACGATCTCACCGTCGGTGGCTACGACCTCGTCGCTGCGGCGCAGCACGTAGTTGGCGGCGTCGGCACCACTGAGGGTGTAGTGGGCGGTGATGGCGATACCGGTGCCGGCGGCGGCCTGCGCATAGGTGGCGGTGGTGACGACAGTGACGTCGTCCTGCCCGAGGACATGGTCGGGAGCACCGGCATAGGTCACCACGGCACTGTCGCTGCCGTCAAGCAGCTTGGCGCTCTCAACGGCGGCACCGACCACCTCAACGGTGTCGGCGACAACAGTGAGGGTGGTGGCAAGCAGGCCGCTGAGGGTGTAGCGGCTGTCAGGACTGACGGCACTAACGGTATAGACGCCACGCCGCACGCCGTCGCTGACGGCACCCGTGGACTGGTCGGTATAGGTGAGGTCGGCATGGCGCACGGCGTCATGGTCGTCAACGAAGGTAGCGGTCACGACGGTAGGCACGGCGGCACTGTAGACCACCGTGGTGTCGGCACCCACCCAGGTGAGGGAGTAGAGACGCGGGGTATAGAGGGCGGTGATCATGATGTTGGCGGCAGGCATGGTGACGGGCTCGTCACTCCAGCTGCGCGTATGACCCTCCATGTAGATGCTGTCGGGATAGACGATGGTGTCGCTGTAGCGGTACAGCTGCGTGCTGTCGGCACCAAGGGGGTTCTCGCCACCGTTGAAGTCCCACTTGAGGACGTAGGTGCTGAGGTCGTACTGCAGGTCCACCTGCTGCCCCTCGGCGCTGATGACGACCTCCACCGAGTCGCTGCTGCCGAGGCCGTTGTGCTCGTGGTAGCCCACATAGGTGCGCACAGGCACCTTGACGGTGGCATCCTGCGGCGCCACTTTCTGCTCCGTGAAGAGGAGGCTGTAGCTGCCGTCGAGACGCTCCAGATGGTGCGCCACGCTGTAGCGGTAGTCGCTGCTGGCGCTATAGTCGGCCCAGGCACCATAGAGCACGGTGTCGGCGGTGAGGCGGTCGTAGGCGTCCTGCCAAGGAGTGACATAGGCGCTGTCGACATAGTAGCCCGTGAAGGATTTGTCGGCACCCACATAGGCGGGAGGCACAACGGAAGGGAATATGTGGTAGTCGGTGGCACGGCCGTAGACGGCGACCGAGTCGTTCCAGCTGCCGTCACCGTGGCGGTTGCCGAAGGAGTTGTAGTTCCTGAAGCGCACCAGGAAGCCCTCTTTGACGGCATAGGGGTAGGTGGCACCGTCGGCGTCGACGTTGGCGATGAGGTGCGACCCCTCAGCGACATAGTCGTCGAGGCCCGTCTGCGACAGCTTGCCCTCCACGATGGTGAGCGTGGCACCGGCGTTGACCACGACCTGCTGGTAGCGGCCACCCGCGAGGGTGGCATGGCCAGCGGCAGTGAGGCGCTGCACGTCGCCGCCAAGCAGCGTGAGGACACCGTCACTCGTAGCCACGGCAAGGGTGTCTATGGTGTAGCCGGCGAGGTCGAGGCACAGCGCGGCGTCAAGGGTCGTCACCCCGTGCAGCGAACGCGCGAGGTAGAGGGTGTCGCCGGCAGCGGCGTCGCCGACGAGGGTAGCCAAGGTGTTGCGGTAGTAGCGGAAGCCCATGGCCCGCATGTAGGCGTCGGCACCGACGGGACTCGTCACATCGGCCATGCCGTCACGCACAGTGGCGTCATAGATCAGCAGCGTGGCACCGTCATTGGCCAGATGGATGCCGCGGTCACAGGGACCGAACGTCACGTCGCCAACGAGGGCGACGGCGTCATCGGCAAGCAGCACGGCAGAGGCACTGGACGACAAGGTGGCGATGTCGCAGCTGTCCACAGACAGACGTCCTTCGCCGCCCACATAGAGGGCGTTGCGCGAGGAGGTCAGGTTCATCTGCTTCAGCGCCAGGTCGCCACGAACACTGAAGAGGGTGCCGGGGGCACTGAGGACGGGGTGGCTGGCACCACCGTTCCACGTCACCTGGCCCGCCGGGGCGATACGTACGGCAGGCGCCGTGGCGTCGGCAAAGACAGCACTGACAGCATGGTCGGCCTGACGGACGGTGAGGGATTTTCCTATCACCAGCGTGGTGTCCAGCGTGGCGTCGGCAAGGAGTATCACCTCACCATCCTCACGGCAGCCCTCGACGGCACGGCGCAGCGTGCTGTACACATAACCGTCATCGTCACGCGCCACGAAGGGGTCGGCACCCACACCACGCAGCATGGTGGCGTCGGCAGTGACCACGCCGCGCAGGTCGCCAGCGGCGAAGAGACGCGCAGCACTGAAGAGGCCGTCGGCGTC
Source organism: uncultured Bacteroidota bacterium (assembly GCA_902783595.1). GTDB lineage: Bacteria > Bacteroidota > Bacteroidia > Bacteroidales > P3 > Colimorpha. The sequence continues at coordinate 4,385 of CACZRR010000038.1, read as the reverse complement.
GGGACGCGCGGCAGCGAGGACATAGCTCCTTCCGGCACGGTCTTTCATCACCACAAAGGCGTATGAAACGGCGGCATCCACGGTACCCGTCACACCGTAGCCGTCAGCGGCGACCTCCAGAGGTATGCTGTCGGCGACAGACTCCACCATGCGGCTGCCGGGGAGGGCACTACCCTGCCCCTGCAGGTAGAAGAGGTCGTAGTCGTTGTCCACGGCATAGAGCACGGCATGCTGCAGCGGCGTATGGTCCAGCGTGCGCATGGTGAGATCCACGGCACGCAGCAGCGCCTGCTGCGCGTGGCACGGCACGGCGACAAGCAGCAGGACGGCAACGGCACAGATAATAGTATTCTTTCTCATAACCTTTGTGTTTTGTTTCTCCTTCGTTCTATAAGGCGATACGCCAGCGTGTCACCGTCGTGGCACACCGGTGTATCCTATAAAAAAGGGCCAAAGCCTCTGGTGCCGTGTCGACACCGCTGCTTCAGCCCCTCGGATTGTCAATCCTTATTTCGTCGACACCACCAGGTAGTCGGTATATTTCCAGAACTGCGTGGGGTTCAGGATGCGCAGGTAGGCGGTGACGTTGCCCTCCTCGGGGTCGGCAACGAGCTCATAGCTGTTCTCGGGGTGCTGCGAGATGACGACGGCTTTCTTCTTGCCGATGTTCACAGTGGTGACCTTCGTGCGGTCAATCTCGGTGAAGAGCTCCGTGTTCATGTCGGCAACGGTGCCCTGCTTGCGGCCTATGCCGATGAAGCCACCAGTCTTGGCAACAACGCCGGCCTCTTTCAGCTCCTTGTAGGTTCCCACCACATACCAGGCACGGTTGGCGTCGGCAAGCTGACGGGCGATGTAATGGTCCTTCTCCTCGTTCGAGGCGGTGAGGTCGCTGACGTTCTTGTTGAGACCCTTGATGACCACCTTGTTGTTCTCAAGCTCGGTGAGCAACTCGCTGATCTGAGCCTCCTGCTGCGCACTGCGCTCCTCAAGGCGCGTGATGTAGGCCTGCAGGTCGTTGTTCTTCTTGTTGAGCTTGCCGATGCGGGCATTGAGCTGAGCAATCTTCTCCTTGTTGGCGGACATGATGCTCTCTATGGATGTCATCTGGTCGGTGATCTCTTTCTTGTGGTTGTAGGTACCCTCGGTGCTGTTGCGACGCATCTCCTGCACGTTGGAGTACTTCGAGTTGATGATCGACAGGTTGTCCTCGATCTCGTTGAGCATGGCGAAGAGGCCGTCGATCTCAGTATCCTTGCTGTCCACGATACCCTGCAGCGAGTCGATGGTAGCTTTCTGCTGATCGAGCTCTTTCTGGTGGCAACTCACCATGGTGGCTACGCAAAGAACGGTAGCAACTGCGATAAAAACTTTTTTCATCTTGTCTATGTTTTGTGTGTTTATTTTTTCCTTTTTTATCTGCAACTCCGTAAACGCCACCACACCGCTATTATTGCCCCATCTATTGTTAAAAAAGATTAATTAATATCACCCACCCCATTTAACAGTATTTTAACAAATCACAACCCCCTGATTCCCAACACCCCCAATAGGGTCTCTCCAAGACCGCTCCCTATCCGCTCCCATCCCGCTCCCATCTCCCCCCCAAAAAACCGCGCAGCGGACCCCCCCATCCATCGCACGAAATAGCGATACCATAGAAAAGATTTATTGGATCTATGGATCACCGAGCCCAGCGAGGGGAAATAAAAAACAGGCAGGGGAGATAAAAAACAGGCAGGGAGACAAACTGGATCTATGGATCACCGAGCGCAGCGAGGGGAGATAAAAAAAGCGTAGACAGGGAGAAGAAGAATTGGATCTATGGATCACCGAGCGCAGCGAGGGGAGATAAAAAACAGGCAGGAGAGAAAACCCCGCGCAGCGGAAAACCCATCCATCGCACGAAGTAGCGATACCTCAGAAAAGATTTCCAAGATTACCTAACCCCACCAGATGAGACAAAGAAAGAGATTTCCAGGATCTCCAAGATTTCCGCCGCAGGCGGGGAGAAGAAACCCGCGCCGGCGGGGAGACAAACTGGATCTATGGATCACCGAGCGCAGCGAGGGGAAATAAAAAACAGGCGGGGAGATAAACTGGATCTATGGATCACCGAGCGCAGCGAGGGGAAATAAAAAACAGGCGGGAGAGAAAACCCCGCGCAGCGGAAAACCCGGATCTCGCCGCCGCGGGAGAAAAAGTCCCTCCCCACATAATAAAACTCCCTTTGGGGAGTTATACCAGAAAATATCCCCCCCATGAACGACACCCTCGCCCGCCAGATACTCAAGATCTTCGCCGCCAACCCCTTCGACGCCTTCAACCACAAGCAGATAGCCTCGCGCCTCGGCGCCGCCAGCAAGGGCGACCGCCAGGAGGTGATACGCACCATCCAAGAACTCGCCGAGCAGAAGCACCTCGTCGAGGACAGCCACAGAGGCAAGTATAAAATTAACCCCAAAGAGTGGGGAACGCGACCAACGGGAGCGAATCCCACTCTTTTCGACGACGACCTGCTGCCGCAGAACTATGTCGTCGGCACCATCGACATGAAGCAGGGCGGCAAAGCCTACGTGATACCCGACGAGGAGGGTCGCGAGGACATACAGATCGCACCCAACAACACGCGACACGCCCTCCATGGCGACACCGTCCGTGTGATGCTCTTCCCTCAGCGCAAGATGCACAAGCCCGAGGGACAGGTCGTGGAGATCATCCACCGCGCCAAGACGCGCTTCGTGGGCGTCATACAGCGCCAGGGACGCTTCGCCTTCATGGTCAGCGACAGCCGCACCATGCATGTCGACATCTTCATCCACAACGACGACCTCGGCGGCGCAGAGAACGGCGAGAAGGTGCTGGTGGAGATGACCGACTGGCCCGAGCGCATGAACAACCCCGTGGGACGCGTCGTCAAGCGCCTCGGACGCCCCGGCGACAACAATGTCGAGATGCAGAGCATCCTCGCCGAGTACGACTTCCCCCTCGATTTCCCCGCCGACGTCGAGGCCGAGGCCAAGAAGATACGCAAGCCCTCCAAGAAGGAGATCGCCTCACGGCGCGATTTCCGCGACGTCACCACCTTCACCATCGACCCCGCCGACGCCAAGGACTACGACGACGCACTCTCTTTCCGCGAGCTCCCGAATGGCCATGTTGAGGTCGGCGTCCATATCGCCGACGTCTCCTATTATGTCAAGCCCGGCAGCGCCATCGACCGCGAGGCCTACACCCGCGGCACCTCCGTCTACCTCGTCGACCGCACCATCCCCATGCTCCCCGAGAAGCTCTGCAACGAGGTCTGCTCCCTCCGCCAGGACGAGGACAAGCTCTGCTTCTCCGTCGTCATGGAGATAGACAGCAAAGGCAAGGTCTACGACACCTGGATGGGCAAGACCGTCATCCGCAGCGACCGCCGCATGGCCTACGAAGATGCCCAAGCAATCATAGAGGGACACGGGACTGGCACCTTACCGGAGACCATCAGCCACGCCATCCTCGCCCTCCACGCCATCGCCACCAAGCTGCGCGCCGCACGCTACAAGAGCGGCGCCATCAACTTCGAGAGCCAGGAGGTGAAGTTCATCCTCGACGACAACGCCAAGCCCATAGGCGTATATATCAAGGAAAGCAAGGAGGCCAACTGGCTCATCGAGGAGTTCATGCTCCTCGCCAACCGCACCGTCGCCGAACACATCGGCAAACCAAAGTCTCGGAATACTCAGAATACTCCGAACACTCCGAACACTCGGACCTTCGTCTACCGCGTCCACGACGAGCCCAACCCAGAAAAGCTCAACACCTTCGTCGAGTTCGTCGCCAAGCTGGGATTCTCCATGAAGACCTCCAGCCGCAAGGCCCTCGCCGACAGCTACAACCGCCTCTTCGAGAATATCGCCGGCCGCGGCGAGGAGCACATGGTCGACACCATCGCCATACGCACCATGTCCAAGGCCTACTACAGCACCAACAATATCGGTCACTACGGCCTCGCCTTCCCCTACTACACCCACTTCACCTCCCCCATCCGCCGCTACCCCGACCTCATGGTACACCGCCTCCTGGAGTATTATCTTAGGGCGGAAGGCGGAGGGCGGAAGGCAGACCTCACACCTCCGAGCTCCGAGCTGTACGAAGAGTACTGCAAGCACTGCTCCATCATGGAGAAGAAGGCCGCCGACGCCGAGCGCACCAGCGTGAAGTACAAGCAGGCGGAGTACCTGGCCGACAAGCTGGGACAGGTCTTCCCAGCACTCATCAGCGGCGTCAGCAAGTGGGGCATCTATGCCGAGATCGAAGGCAACAAGTGCGAGGGCATGATACCCATCGGCAGCCTCAAGGACGACTACTACATGCTCGACGAGGACAACTACCAGGTCATC
>CACZRR010000037.1 GCA_902783595.1 uncultured Bacteroidota bacterium | reverse complement strand
CCACACGAAGGTGGCGTTGTCGGGTCCCTGTCCTGTGCGGCGCAGGCCTGTCACGGGGATGGCGTAGGGGCGGTCGGGGGTGAGGATAGGGAAAAGGAAGCCGCGAGTATCTGAAAGAGAATTAGATGGAAAACCATCTGTTGGCTCGTCATCAAAATAAGTTTTATTAGGGCAGCCCGATTCTAATGAATCTTCATCAAGATACCATGTTCTAATTGCCATAAAGTCACCTCGTCCTGCCCTTACCTTCGCATGTACAAACAGATACAAAGTATCCACCAATGCAAATAGTTCTTTTTCGTAATAAAACTCGTAGCACGGCGCAACCTGCGCATTAAATCTGGTATCATAATAGAAGTTCGTTTTTCGCGGAGAAAGATTACTTAGCGTATCCTCCCTCACGCTCACAAAAGAGCCATCGGCAAGACGTCTTGCAAAACCCACTGTGACAGTGTCATGCTGTTCCGACATGATGGCCGTTATAGCAATTCCATAGACTTGCGTTGTATCGGGAGAAATATACCTCATCCATATTCTATAATTCTCACGATTCCTCCCATCTATAGAAATGCTTCTCCATCCATTATCTCCGCAACGTGGATTAAAAAGGTAACACGAGTCGCCATAATGGACTGTATCTTGAGACTTTGCTGATGAAAGCGCTAAAATTAAAAATAAAAAAGGCAATATCTTTTTCATGGCTTATCGGCAGGTTGTTTGAATAGTTGCCTAATATATATTAGCGGGAACGGAGAGGGAGGGTTTTTATTGTGCTTTTTTTTAGGCAATTAGGGTTGTTGTGAGACGTGGTTATTTGCCGTGGGGAGCGGAGGACGACAGTGGTTAGGTAGGATGTGTGGTGGGGTGTGTGGAGGGGATGAAAATTTTAACATTTGGAGGGGGGTAAAAAAGAGGTGAGAGATGGGAGAATATGGGAGCGAGATGGGAGCGGACTGGGAGCGGACTGGGAGAAGGGCTTGTAAACACATTGAGGATGAAGCGTTTATGATGCGCTTCATCCTCAATATTTTAAGGATAATTAACTCAAATGTTAAAATCAGTCGTCTATGCTTTCGCCGAAAACGCGGCCGATGAAATTGCCGATGACGTTTTGGAAGCTTTCGCCCTTTTTAGCTCCTTTCTCGTCGCCTTTGGTGTGTTTTGTATCCTCCTTTTCCTGAGGTTGTGGAGTAGTGTTGGAGGGAGAGGCGGGAGCATCGTGGTCCATGTCGGCGAAGATGTCGACTTTGCCTGTCGCCTTCTGGCGACGTGGCGAGGCACGCTGCTCGTCGTCGGGCTGCTGAGCCTCCTCGGATTTCTCGATGCCGTAGAGTACGAGGCCGATGCCTGTGGCGTACATGGGGTGAGCGAGTTCGGCGAAGGACACGCTGTCGTGTGAGAGGTGCTCGTTGGGCACGCCGATGCGCGTGTCGGTAGCTGTGATGAGTTCGGAGAGTTCCTTGATGTGCCCGAGCTGTGCGCCGCCGCCGGTGAGTGTTACGCCCGCTATGAGTCGGCGGTTGTAGCCTGAGAGGTCGATCTCGTATGCCACCTGTTCAAGGATCATCTTGGTGCGAGCGCCGATGATGCCTGCGAGTGTTTTGACATAGATTTCGCGAGGAGCCTGGCTGCGGATGCCCGGGATGGAGATGACGTCGTTTTCGGATACGGCCTGAGCGAGGCAAGATCCGAACTTCACCTTCAGTGTCTCTGCCTGGCGCTTCAAGATGTTGCAGCCCTCGCGGATGTCGTTGGTGATGGCGTTGCCTGCGAGAGGCAGCACGGAAGTGTGGCGTATGATGCCGTCGTGGAAGATGGCGATGTCGGTGGTGCCGCCTCCGATGTCGACCATTGCCACTCCTGCGTCGCGGTCGGCGTCGTCGAGTACGGCTTTGGCTGATGCCACAGGCTCGAGGACCACGCCTTTGATTTTGAGTCCGGCATCCTGCACGGCATACTTGATGTACTGGAGGTTCTGGACGTTGGCAGTGACCATGTGGAAGTCGGCTTCGAGTGTTTTGCCCACCACGCCTACGGGGGATATGTCGCGGCTGAGTGGCTCGCGGTCGACGATGTACTGCTGCGGGAAGACGTGGATGATCTCCTCGCCGGGTTCGAGCATGGTGTTGTACTGCTCTGTTGTGAGTCGTTCGACATCCTGAGCCTCGATGAGGCGATGGTCGGCGGGAATCATGACGCTGCCGTGTGAGGGGCGCGACTTGATGTGCTGTCCGGCGATGCCCACCCACACCTCGTCGATGTCGACGTCGGCCTGGTCGGCTGCCTGGCTGACGGCGCGGCGGATGGAGTCGGCTGTCTCTGTTACGCTCTTGACGACGCCATGTTCCACGCCCTTGGACTCGGTCTTGCCGAATCCGAGGATTTTCACTTTGCCGTCGTCGGCGCGGATGCCCACGAAGCAGGCTATTTTGGTGGTACCGATGTCAAGTCCTACGATGATTTCATTTTCCATGGGTGGGATATTTTAAATTTACAGAATGCTTGTTAGATATTTTGAGGTTTCTTTGTGCAGACAATCTGATTTTTGAACTTGAGGCTGAGCTTGGAGTAGGTGTTCCATCCGGCGCGCGGCATACCGTGGCGGTAGAAAGCGAGGAGCGCGTCGAACTTGTCTGTAAGGTTGGTGGCTGTGCCGAGTTCGATGACATGATCGCCGAGTTTAGGAGTGAGCATGATGTCGCCATTGGCGAGTATGTAGGCCTGGTCGATGAGGGGGCTATAGTCGCTGTTCTCGTCGAGGAATGAAGCCACCTGCACGAGGGCCTGGAGCTGAGCCGGGATGGTGTCGGTGCGGAGTGGTTCGATGAAATCGCCCCCCACCACGAGTACGTCGGCTGAGGCGCGTTGGGAGGTGGGGAAGAGGCATCCCTCGCTGTCGAAATAGAGTTCGTGAGCACCGTAGTAGAGACGTGCCACCGGACGGCGCTGACGGGCGCGTACGACCACCTTGCCGCTCACCGATGTGGTGGCGGAGACGTCGCGCAGCGCCGGCACGCGTGCTGCTGCTTCGGCGACGGCGGGGCAGTCGACATCTGCCACGCGCTGCAGCGACAGAGTGGGCAGGATGGCGAAGATGGTGTCGATGACGGTCTGGCTGTCGACGAGTTGCGGCGCCGAACCATAGTGTATGTCCACCTCGATGCCGCGCACCTGTGAGTGCGAGCGTGCCACATTGGCCACGACGACAAGCACGGCGGCCACGAAGATGGCGGCGGCGAAGAGGATGCGTTGTGTGGAGCGGCTCATGGGTGGTTTTTTGGTGGGAATAGAGGTTTTAGAAGCTTTAGAGATTTTAGATTATTTAGATATGATCAGTCGGAGAGGGAGGTGAGGAGTTGTTCGATGCGCGGGACGAGGCGGTCGATGTCGCCTGCGCCGAGGGTGAGGACGATGTCGGGGCAGAGGGCTGGCAGGAGTTCGAGTGCCTGGTCGGGAGTGCAGAGGTATTTGGACATGCTGTCGACCTTGCGGAGGACCATGGACGAGGTGACGCCGAGGATAGGTTTCTCGCGGGCGGGGTAGATGGGCAGCATGATGATCTCGTCGAGGGTAGCGAGCACCTGAGCGAACTGGTCGGCGAGGTCGCGGGTGCGGCTGTAGAGGTGCGGCTGGAAGATGCCCACGATGCGCTTGCCCGGGTAGAGGTAGCGTACGGACTCGATGGTGCGTGCTATCTCCTCGGGGTGGTGGGCATAGTCGTCGATATAGATGAGGTCCTTGGTGCGAATGCGGTAGTCGAAGCGCCGGCGCACACCCGCGAAAGTCTTGAGGCCGTGGCGCAGCTCGAACTGGTCGACACCGCAGCGCAGAGCCACGGCAGCTGCAGCGACGGCATTTTCGACGTTGACGAGCGGGGCTCCATCGAGTTCGAGGTCGAAGAGCACGCCATCAGGGGTGCGCAGGTCGAAGAAGAGGTTGCCCCCGTAGTTGCGTACATTGATAGCATAGTAGTCGGCCTCGACGCCCTGGGCGGTGTAGGTGGAGAGCGGAGTGGCGAGCCGGGTGTGGTGGTGGGCCTCGTGATGATCGTGGTCGTGGTGATCGTGGTCACCATATTCGAAATATTCGTCACCGTCGAGGGTACGGAAGATGCCCTGCTTGAAGAGCAGCATGCCATCGGCGTCGACCTGAGCGGCGAACTGGATGTAGGCATCCATCATAGCTTCGTGGGAGCCGTAGATATCGAGATGATCGGGGTCGGTAGCGGTGATGACGGCGATGTGTGGGTGGAGCTGGAGGAAAGAGCGGTCGTACTCGTCGGCTTCCACCACGACATAGTCGCTCTGCTCGTCGATGATGAGGTTGCTGTCGTAGTTCTTGCTGATGCCGCCGAGGAAGGCGCTGCATCCCACCTTGGAGGAATGCAGAAGATGGGCGACGAGTGTTGTGGTGGTGGTCTTGCCGTGGCTGCCTGCGATGGCGATGCAGCGGTGGCCGTGCGTGAGGTCGCCGAGGACCTGTGCACGTTTCTTCATCGTGATGCCGCGTTCGACGCAGGCCTGGAAGAGGCGCGTCTCGGTAGGCACTGCCGGTGTGTATACCACGAGGTCGACGGTGTCGGGCAGGAGTGCGGGGTCGTCATCAAATACGACGTTGATTCCCTCGGCCACTAGTTCGGCGGTGAGCGGCGAAGGGGTACGGTCGTAGCCCGAAACGTGGTCGCCGCGACGATGATAATAGCGCGCCAGAGCGCTCATGCCAATGCCTCCGATGCCGAGGAAGAAAAGTATCATTGCAGGTTTAGGGGGTTAGAGGTTAAAGAAAATTTAGAGATAATAGAGGTTTTAGATTGTGTATGTGGGGGTTGTTCCGCTTTTAGCTATTCTTGCCTATTTGGGAGAGATTTTCGAGGTCGAGGATTTCTTTGGGCGTGGAGGGTGTTTTCTTCTCGATAAGAGCGGCTATCTGGCCGACGATCTTCGTGGCGGCCTGGTGTGTGGCCATGCGGGATATGGCGGTGCTCATGGCGCGTCTGCGGTCAGGGGCGTCGAATAGTTCGCGCACGGTGGTGAGGCCTTGCGCATCGGCGTCGGCGTCCTTCACCATGACTGCGGCGCCGCGGTCGACGAGGGCGAGCGCATTCTTGGTTTGGTGGTCTTCGGCAACATTGGGAGAAGGGATGAGTACCACTGGTTTCCCCACGAGACAGAGCTCGCTGATCGCTATAGCTCCGGCACGTGACACCACCACGTCGGCGGCTGCATAGGCGAGATCCATCCGTGATATGAACTGGTGCACCTTGACCCACTCCTCGACACCGGCGCGGCGCACAGCTGCGAGGGCTTCGTCGTACATCCAGCGTCCGGTCTGCCAGATGATCTGTATCTTATTCTCGCGGAAAAAGTGGAGGTGATGGATGATCATCTCGTTGATGGTGCGCGCGCCGAGGCTGCCACCCACGGAGAGCAGCACATGGCCTTCGGGATGCAAGCCAAAATGGTCGCGTCCTTCGGCGGCGGAGACGTTCATATTCTCGATATCGTCGCGCACGGGGTTGCCTGTGAGGACAATCTTTTCGCGCGGGAAGAAGCGGTCCATGCCGTCGTATGCCACGCAGATTTTGGCGGCGCGGCGGGCGAGCATCTTGTTGGTGAGGCCTGCATAGGAATTTTGTTCCTGGATGAGCGTTGTGAACCCCATCTTGGCGGCGGCACGCAGGGTCGGTTCGCTGGCGAAGCCACCCACCCCGACTACGATGTCGGGTGCGAACTCAGAGAGTATCTCACGTACCATGCGGCGGCTCTTCATGATGCGGAAAGGCAGTTGCAGGTTTTTGATAATGTTAGCCGGAGTGATTTTGCGCTGCAGTCCTGCGATAGGGAGTCCCACTATCTTGTAGCCGGCGGCGGGTACCTTTTCCATCTCCATACGACCTTCGGCGCCGACAAAGAGGATATCGGCGTCGTTCCAACGGGCCTTGACGGCACCTGCTATGGCTATGGCGGGGAATATGTGTCCGCCACTACCGCCTCCACTAATAATGATTTTCATGAGTATCTATTGAGTTTGGTTGCCTTATCGTTTGTTATTATTCACCTTTTGCGATGCGACGTCCGCTGACCACGAGGTGCTCGTCGTCTGAGGATGGTTCGGTGGGTGTTGTATCTGGACTACCGATGTTGGTCGGTGTGTTATTGTCGTCGGGGCCTTCTGCTGCTGCCGCTGCGATGGCCTGATTCTGTTCGTCGGCTGCCACAGACTGGATGACCCCCAGTCCGCATCCCAGGAAGAGGTAGGCAGTACCACCGGCGCTGATGAAAGGCAGCGTCTGTCCGGTGACGGGGAGCACGCCTACAGCCACGCACATGTTGGCCAGTGCCTGGATGTATATCATGGTGCCGAATCCTGCCACCACCAGTGCGCCGAAGCGTCCTTTGCAACGCCATGAGATACGGATGCAGCGGAAGAAGAATACGCTGTAGAGCACGAAGACGAGCAGGCCGCCGAACATGCCGGTTTCCTCGATGATGATGGCATAGATAAAGTCGTTGTGAGCCTGCGTCATGAGGCGAGCGTGGACGGTGTTGCCGGGTCCTTTTCCGAAGAAACCGCCACGTGCTATGGCCATGCGAGCCATATTCTCCTGTGAGAGTTCGTCAGGATCGGGGTTTATCCATGAATAGATACGGTGTCCCCATGTAGAGGAGCGTTCGAGGAGCTGTTCTTGCTGAGGTGCTACCTCGGTGGTGAGACGGCTATGGTCGTAGCGTACATAGGTCACACCAAGTCCGATACCCACCAGGAGGAGTCCTGCGAGCATGAGACGCCACCACCACTTGCGGTTGACGCCGCCGAAGAGCATCATCAGATAGCATGAGAGGAAGATGAGCGCGGCGGTAGAGAAGTTCTCAGGAAGCACGAGGACGACGATGCCGCCGATGTAAATGAGCAGAGAGAGGAAGGTCCCCAGGTCGTCGGTCTGATCCTTCTTCAGAGCGAGCATACGTGCCACGAAGATGACCAGCATCACCTTGGCCACTTCGGAGGGTTGAAACTGGCCCACAAGGGGTATGTTCATCCAACGGCCGCCCATCATAAGCACCACCGCCAGGAGTACTATGGAAGCCCAAAACCCCAGTACTGCGAACCGCGAGAAATAGCGGTAGTTGACATGTGAGGCGAGAGCGACCACCACCCAGGTAGCCACTACAATGGCAAGGTGCTTCAGGAAGAGGCTGAGGGGATGAGCGCCACCCAGCGAGTAGGCCAGCAGCCCTATGGAGCTGTAGACCTCCACCAACGAGAAGACAGTGAGCAGCAGAAATACCACCCATATTGTCCGGTCGCCTCTGAATACCTTGGAGAACTTCATTGTGGATGATTAGATTTCGTTGACTTCGCGGCGGAATTGAGCCCCCAGATCAGCGGTATTCATGCCGTTGTGGCAGGCTGGAGAATAGACCACCTTGACATCGCCGTCCTCGTAGTGGCATGCTTTTCCGATGGCCTCGGTCATGGAGGAGCAACACTGTACCGTTGGTACCACGCCGGCAAAAGCATCACGCATAGCCTCGCCCCCCTCGCCGAGGATGAGGAGCATGTGTACTTTGCGCAGTGCTACAGGGATTAGGCGGCTGAAATCGCCATCGGCGGCATCAGCGATCCAGATGAGGCCACCCTGAAGGCTCTCAAGCGTGTACCAGGTAGCGTTGACCGAACGGGCAGCAGCGTCGCAGATGTATTCGCGGCCATAGACACGGGCGACGAACTCCATGCGGTTGCTGGTTTCCTCTATGCGACGGAAACATTCGCGCAGAGAGGCATTGCGCATGGCCTTGAGGCGCTGAGTATCGATGCCAGCCAGACCTACGTGTGTGTTGGCAGAGGATTGTTTGACGAGAGTGTCGATAGTCATATATCGGTGTTGTGTTTTATGTAGTTGTATTTGTTTTATCGCAATTTGAGTGTCGAGAGGGTGAAGATGGCAAGCAAGATGGCGATGATGATGAAGCGGAGTACCACTTTTTCTTCCGCCACACCCTTCTTCTGGTAGTGATGGTGGAGGGGGGTCATGAGGAATGGGCGTTTCTCGACGGGCACCATTTCGGAGGGCGGCAACTTGTGGCGACGACGGTAGTACTTGCAGTAGGAGGTCTGGATGATGACGGAGAGGTTTTCCACCACATAGAGGCCGCACAGCACGGGGAGGAGCAATTCCTTCTTGATGAGTACGGCGAAGACCGCTATGATGCTGCCGATGGCCAATGATCCGGTGTCGCCCATAAATATTTCGGCAGGGTGGGCGTTGAACCAGAGGAAACCGAGCGTGGCCCCCACGAAGGCTGTGCTGAAAATAGCCATCTCGCCGATGTTAGGCAGGTACATGATATTGAGGTAGCTGGCCATCACCACGTTGCCGCTAACCCATGCCAACAGTGCCAGCGCACCGCCATTGACGGCGGCGATACCGGTGGCGATGCCGTCGATGCCGTCGGTGAGGTTGGAGGCGTTGCTGATGGCGGTCACTATAAAGATGATGATGATAACATATACCACCCAAATGAGGTCGTTAGCCCATGACCCCATCCATGTGACCAGCCAGGCATAGTCGAATTCGTTGTTCTTCACGAAGGGGATGGTAGTGGTGGTGGAACCGGTAATGTCGGGGTGATAAATGATGAGCAAGCCTACCACCAGACCCAGCAGCACCTGTGCCATCACCTTGTATTTGCCTGGCAGGCCAGCCTTGCCGCGGGTCTTCTTGAGGTAGTCGTCGAGGAAACCCACCAAACCCATCCATAGCGTGGTACCCAACATGATGAGCACATAGATATTGTCGAGTTTGGCGAAGAGAAGAGTAGGTATGATGATGGCGCCAAGTATGAGCAGACCTCCCATGGTAGGTGTCTGGCTTTTGCGTACGGCTCCCTCCAATCCGAGTTCGGTGCGCACCTGATCCATCATTCCCAATTTATTCTTCATCCAGCGTATGAACGGCTTGCCCAGGAGAAGCATGATGAGCAGCGACGTCACCATGCTGGCGGCAGAGCGGAAAGAGATGTACTGGAAGACGCCCGCACCGGGCACATCCAGGCTCTTATCCAACCAGTCAAACAGATAATACAACATATTTCAATTTTCAATTCTCGTTCTTCAATTCCTTCTCCAGTTCCTCCACATCGTCGAAATGGCTGCGTACGCCATTCACTTCTTGGTACTTCTCATGTCCTTTTCCTGCCACGAGTATGATATCACCTTCGCGTGCCATCATGCAGGCTGTACGTATAGCCTGACGGCGGTCGGTGATACGCACGGTGTGGCTGAGGGCGTCGGCGTTGAGGCCTGCCTCCATATCGTCAAGAATAGCGTCGGGGCGTTCGCTGCGCGGATTGTCGGAGGTGAGCACCAGCTTATCGCTACCCCGCGAGGCAATCTGAGCCATTTCGGGGCGCTTCGTACGATCGCGGTCTCCGCCGCAGCCCACCACGGTGATGAGCATCTGGTTCTGACGTCGCAGGCTGTTGATGGTGTCGATGACATTCTGCAGCGCATCGGGGGTATGGGCATAGTCAACGATGGCGGTGATGCCGCGCCCGCTGACATATTGGAAACGTCCGGGAGCGGGAGCAAGGGTGGATAGCTGTCGCAGCACCTCGTCGCGTTCCATGCCGAGGAGTGTTGCGGCGGCATAGATAGCCAAGAGGTTGTAGGCGTTGAAACGTCCCACGAGACGGCACCAAAGCTCTCTACCATCCAGTTCGAGGAGCATGCCATCGAAGCCCTCTTCGACAATACGACAATGGAAATCGCCTTTGTGAGAAAGGCCATAGGTATAGATTTGGGCACGTGTGTTCTGTACCATCACCATGCCATTGCGGTCATCAAGGTTTGTGAGTGCCCAAGCCTCCTTAGCGAGGCCGTCGAAGAATCCCTTCTTGGCCGCCACATACGCTGCCATGGTCTTGTGGAAGTCCAGATGATCGTGGGTGATGTTGCTGAAAAGAGCGCCTGTAAACTGCAGACCGGCGATGCGCTCCTGCACCACGGCGTGCGAACTCACCTCCATGAAGCAGTGGGTGCATCCGTTGTCGACCATGCGGCGAAGCAGTGCATTGAGTTCAAGGGCATCGGGGGTGGTATGGCCTGTGGGCACCTCGTCGTCGTCGATTTTGTTGACGATAGTGGAGATGAGGCCCACATGGTAACCTGCCTGACGGAAGAGTCGGTGCAGCAGTGTGACGGTGGTGGTTTTTCCGTTAGTACCAGTGATTCCAACCAACTTGAGGTGCGACGAAGGATGACCATAGAAAGCCGCGGCAGCCAAACCGAGGGCACGGCTGCTGTCCGCCACACGGATGTAGGTCACCTCAGCGCGGAGGTTGGAGGGGAGATTCTCACATAGCACAGCCGTAGCGCCGGCATCGATAGCGCCATCGATGAAGGCATGGCCGTCAACACGTGTGCCGCGTTGGGCCACGAAAAGGGTCCCCTTGCCGACACGACGCGAGTCGAACTGCAGGTCTTTCACCTCCACATCGACGCTGCCCGTCACTTCAGCCTCTATTCCGCGGATGATATCATTCAGTTTCATTGTCGTCCTTTTTTCTGACTTTTTGGGTCGTTCAACCTTTTTTATTTAAGCGTTATTGTCACGAGCGACCCTTTCTTGGCGATGGCTCCTCCTTTGGGGCTCTGCGAGCACACCTTTCCGTAGCCCACCACCCTCACGCGATAGCCTTGCTGTTGCAGCAGAGCCACGGCGTCCTTAGCCGTCATACCATAACACTCTGCCACGGTTCCTGACGAGGGGTAGTAGGGGTAGTAGCCTGATGCCGTGCTGTCCGTTGCCTCACGATATGTCACCCAGCGGCTGTGTCGGTCGACAGTAGTATAGGGCTGGCGGACGATGTTGTAGGCCTCTGCCAGCTGCTCCCCGTTGGCACGCAGCGTCACAGGGTGCTGCCGTGCTTTGGTGCTGTCGTCTTCCAGACGCGGCCACACACTCTTCACACCACCCTCGCTGAGGCGCTTGTCGACAGCCACCACACAATCGCTGATATTCTTAAATACCAGTGCGGCTTGACGTCCATAGTAGGGAATATTCTCCAACACCACCAGGCATGTGTAACGCGGGTTCTCCGAGGGGAAGAAGCCGCAGAACGAGGCGTTGTAGCTGTGGCGGTTGGCATAGCTGTGTACCGCCGTGCCCGTCTTGCCCGCGATGCCGTAGGTGCTATTCTTGATATTGTTGCCGGTGCCATTCTCCACTACACTTTCCAGCAGCGCACGCATCATGCGGGCGCTCTCGCGGCTGCATATACTCTCGTTGAGCACGATAGGTCCGTTCTCCACCAATTTCTCTCCTTTCATCACTCCCTTGCAGAACTGAGGTTTCACCATGCGCCCCTCCGCACCGAGGGCGTTGTAGAAGGTGAGGAGTTGCAGCGCCGACACGCGTGTGGAATAGCCATAGCAGAAATTGAGGAAGTCGCGGTTGGAGAGGTGCAGGTCGTTGACGTAGGTCTTATATTCACGTGCTACCACATCGGGATTCAGCTTGCCGTAGGGGAACATGCGCTCAACTATATGCCGCAGCGTATCGCGGCGATGATTGTAGTACTTCCACCCCAACTCGCACATACCCACATTCGACGACTCCTCCATCACCTCTTTCACCGTCAGCGAGTCGTGTTTTTTGTGCGAATCCTTTATCTCGCCATACTTGCCACCAAAATTTTTATAGAAGGCCTGTACCTTCATAGCCGTGTCTATCTTCACTGCAGGGTCGTTGAGCATAGCGGTGAGGATCACTGTCTTGAATGTCGACCCGGGCTCGTAGACATCGCTGACGGCCACATTGCGGTCTTTCACCTCCATGAATGTATGCGCATGGGTGTCGACAGCCAGATTGGCGCATGCCAACACATACCCCGTCTGCATCTCCATCAGCAAGGCGCACCCTGCCGTTCCGCCATATTGTTCAAGGGCTTTTCGGAGCGAACTCTCCGCAATGTCTTGGTATCGGGTATCGAGGGTAGATACGATGCTCATGCCATCGATGCGGTTCTGCAGCACAAGGGTGTCCACACGATCGTTGTCGGTGCGCTGGGGTATCTCCTTGCGGCCATGTGGCTCGTCGGCGAGCCAGATGCCTTTCGTGAGACGGCGAAGGTTGAAGATGCCATCCTGGCCTCGCAGTATTGAGTCGTAGGCGCCTTCGAGACCTGTGAAGGAACGGCTCTCGCGTTGGTTACGGAAACCAATGGTGTTGCCCGCCATGTTGCCATAGATATGTGCACGTTCCTGACGCACCACGCTGCGGCCGTCCACCTGACGCACCACCCCGGCACGCCATCCCGGCAACCGTGAGATATCCAACCATACAGAATAAGGCACGCCACGTTGTACGAGGAAGCAGCGGCTCGCCTTTTTCTTGGCGCGTTCGCCACCAATGCGGTCCAAGTAATGCTGCTTCGACCGTGACGGCGTTGCCTGGTGCAGCATCAAGCAAACGGTGTCTATATAGCGGCGGTAACTGGAGTCGGCGATAGAGCCTGTTTCCTTGGGGCGGTGGCTGCGAGAGTCGTAGACCGTGTCGCCCTGGTCATCTTTCTCGATGCCGTTACGCAGGTCAAGGTATAGGTCGCAGACTGTCACCGTGGTGGCTAATATCTTGCCATCGGAGGAGTAGATATTGCCGCGTCGTGCAGGGTCTACCCTCATACCCACCTCGCGCTTGCTGCCGCGCTCGCGCCATTCGTCGCCGTGCACCCATTGTATTTTTATCATGGCCCAGAAAATGGCTAACCCGCCCACCAGCGTCAGCAGTAGGTAGAGGCCAGTCATGCCCTTGTTCATGCGTTTGTCGCGTTTCTCTTTCACTTTTCTATCTCATACGGCGGGCCATTGGTAATACCCACACCTGTTTCCTTCAAATCATCGGCTATATGTGAGATCTTCACATTCTCTTGGTAGTGTTTGAGCATCTGTATGCGGTGCTCGCGCAGGTCGTTGATACGTTCCTCCGTGGCCATCTTCTCACGGCTTAGGCTCTCCACCCTGTAGCGGTTAGCCACCAGGAGCAGGAGAAAGAGGAGACATAGCAGCAGCAAGGGTATCTGGCGGAGCACCATCTTGTCGGCCAACACGTCACCGCCCAACACCTTAGCCACCCTCTTGGCGGCCTTTCCGCCTCCCTCACGCGTAGGACGCTCCATCACCTCGTCGTGGGCAAAGAAAGGATCCTGTCCGGCAGCCATCTGCTGCGGTGCAGCCGTGTTGTGGGTCTGTACCGTGCTCTCCTGCTCACCCGTCAGACCCTCTTCCACCACCTTCTCTCTAAACCTGTTTCCCATCGACTCGTCTTTTTAAGCCTTTTTGTTTCTCAAACCTTTATATATATAATATGTATTATCTTCACTTTCCATTCTCACCTCTTCTCTCCCACCCTCAGTCGTGCGCTGCGTGCCCTGGGGTTACGCTCTACCTCGTCGTCACCAGCCTTCACTGCACCACGGCTGATCATCTTCATCGGCGCCACCACGTTGCCATAAAAATCCTGCTCCACCTTGCCGTCGAAATTGCCGCTGCGCATATAGTTCTTTACCAGACGATCCTCCAACGAATGATAGCTGATGACCACCAGACGCCCCCCCTCACCCAGCACCTCGGCGCTCTGCGTGAGCAGAGCCTTCAGGGCCTCCAACTCGCCATTCACCTCGATGCGTAAAGCTTGGAAAAGCATCGCCAGGTATTTGTTTTCCTTGCCGTGAGGCAAATGACGGCTTACTGCAGTACAGAGGTCCGTCGTCGTGGCAATCTCCCGCGTCGATCGTGTCGTCACGATGGCACGTGCCATCTGGCGTGCATTGGGCAGTTCCCCATATAGCGTCAGCAGACGCGCCAGATCGTCCTCACTCCAGGAGGCCACAATATCACGCGCCGTAACATCACTACGGCGATCCATGCGCAAGTCCAGCGCTCCTTCGAAGCGGGTAGAGAAACCACGTTCTGCCACATCGAACTGGTGGCTGCTCACCCCTAAGTCGGCCAGAATACCATCGACACGGCGCACCCCATAGAGACGCAGGAAATTTTTCAGATGTCTGAAATTCTCATTGATGAAGGTGAACCGCCCCTCACATTCCACCTTGCACTCTCCATTCGCCTCCATCCATTCGCCATTCTCCACACGCGCTGCAGCATCACCATCTTGGTCGAAGGCATAGAGATGGCCCTCAGCCCCCAGTTGCGACAGGATAACGCGAGAATGACCGCCACCACCGAAGGTAACATCCACATACGTGCCGTCAGGGCATATGACGAGGCCATCCATAACCTCGTCAACCATTACCGGTATGTGGTAACCTTCGTTCATCGATTCTTTGTTTTCAATTATCCGTTTTCGCCTCCACAATCGTTCCCAGCAGTTCTTCTGCCAGTGCAGCATAATCGCTGCCGGCGGCGTTCATGCGGTCGTATGCCTCACGTCCCCACACCTCAATCATCTTGCCGCTTGACTGTAACACCAACTCCTTAGCTCCCGCAATGAGGCGTTTCTGTTCTGGCGGCACCAGCAGGCGGTCGTTTGAGTCAAGTTCAATGATATTACCCTCCGTCAATTTGCGCAGCAACTCGCGGTGCTCGCGGCGGAAGGGATTAAGCAGGCTCTGCAACTTCTCCACCTCCTCCTTGAAGCTGGCATAGGTCCAGAGTTCCAGACACTCGGCATAGACACTTTGTCGAATAACGAAGCGGTTGTCCTCGCTGTCCAACTGCCTCTTTAGCGCAATTGGGAACTTGAACCTGCCGTTCGAATCAACCTTACAGTATTCTTTTCCAAGTATTAACGACATATTTTACTATAAAATTTCAAGTTGTAAAATTACAAACTTTTTTCCAAATTTTACCAATATTTTCCATTTTTTGTTTTTTTTCTCCATTTTTATTGTTCATAATTCAGAAAACAGTGAGCGGGGGGAGAGACCACCTTCATTGTACCGGATCTCCAAATCACATATTTTCTCCTGAATAACAATAATTTAAGAATCAACGGACTCTCTTTTCTGATATTGAAATGCGGAAGGAAGGAATCAAGGCTGGTTGTTGAAAACTTTTCTCAGCTATTATTTCCCAGATTTTTTGTATCTTTGCAGTCTTGATACATTTAAACAAACAACAATAAAAAAAGCAAAAAACAATGAAAATCCGCACATTAGTAGTCGTCTTAGCGATGACGTTGCTACTGCCCAACGCAGTACGCGCCGATGAAGGCATGTGGCTTCTTTCTCTTCTTGGCAAGAACTACCAGGAGATGCAAAAAGCCGGTTTTAAACTGACCCCAGAGGACATCTACAACGTCAATCAGAGCTGCCTCAAGGATGCCATCGTGGGTCTTGGCAACGACGGACAGCCTTTCTGGCATTTTTGCACTGGAGAGATTATCTCCACGCAGGGTCTTATGAGTACCAACCACCACTGCGGCTATGGGAAGCTGCAAGAGCATTCCACCGTGGAGCACGACTATTTGCGCGATGGTTTCTGGGCCTACAGTCTTGATCAGGAACTTCCCAATCCCGGTCTCACTGCATCCATTCTCGTGCGCATAGAGGATGTCACCAAAGAGGTTAAGGGGGCACTCAACGACGCCATGAGTGAGCAGGAGCGTCAGAAAGCCATCGATGAGATCAGCAGCAAGATAGCCGATGCCAATACCGAGGGTGGCAAATATGCCGCCAAGGTGATTCCCATGTTCAACGGCAACCAGTTCTTCCTCTTCGTGCACATCATTTACAAAGACGTGCGCTTGGTGGGAGCTCCACCTTCGTCCATGGGCAAGTTCGGTGGTGATACCGACAACTGGTCCTGGCCCCGTCACACCTGTGATTTTTCACTCTTCCGCATCTACACTGCTCCCGACGGCAGTCCCGCCGAATATGCCAAAGACAATGTGCCTCTCAAACCCAAGCACCACCTGCCTGTGAGCAGTGGAGAGATACACGATGGCGACTTCGCCATGGTGATGGGCTTTCCTGGCACCACCGATCGTTTCCTCACTTCTTATGGTCTTGAGGAGACCATGAATATCACCAACAAACTGCGTTACGAGATACGTGATGTAAAGATCAAGATTCTCCGCGAAGAGATGGCTGCCGACCAAGCCACACGTATCAAATATGCCTCCAAGTATGCCTCCTGCTCCAACTATTGGAAATACAGCAACGAGCAGAACAAAGCCCTCAAGGCCCTCAACACCATGGAGGTGAAGAAAAATGTGGAGAAGAACTACAAAGAATGGGCTTCGCGTCAGACCAATTCAAAGTATCTCCGCGCCCTTGAGCTCATTGAGAAAGGCTATGCTGCCCGCAAAGAGATTGAGGCCGCAAATCAGTACATCGTCGAAGGTCTCCTCACGGGTCCCGAACTGCTGCTGCAGGCTGTGCGCGTATACAACAACCTCAACGCTGCCGAGCGTCCCGACTATGCTGACTACCGCGAGGCTATCATTGAGGGAGTCAAGAAAAAAGCTGCCGACTTTTACAAGGACTATAATGTCGCCACTGAGAAGCGCGTAATGGCAGGTCTGCTGGCCCACGTCTACTCGCACATGGATGCCACCTACATGCCTGAATTCCTCCTGACTGCAGGCAAAAAATACAAAGGCAATTTTGGAGAATACGTTGAGAAACTCTTCAAGAAATCGATTTTCTCCACCGAGGAATCCTTCGCCAAATTCATGGATAAGCCCGACCTTAAAAAGCTTGCCAAAGACCCCATCTACCTCGCCGGTCAGAGTGCCTATGAAAAATACATAGAGGTGAACCAAGCGTTGCCTCAGGAGACCGCCGACGGTCTTGAGCGCGGTATTCGTGACTTCACCGATGGCATCCTGCAGATCAACGACGGCAAGCGCTTCCTTTGTCCCGATGCCAATAGCACCATCCGTCTCACCTATGGCAACGTGATGTCCTATGATCCCCGCGACGGTGTCTCCTATCACTACTACACCACCCTGCGAGGCGTCATTGAGAAGGAGGATCCCGAGAGCAGTGAATTTGCCATTCCCGAGCGCCTCAAGAAGCTCTACATGAACAAAGAATTTGGCACTTACACCAACTCCCGTGGCGAGCTTCCCACCTGCTTCATCACCAATAACGACATCACTGGTGGCAACTCCGGTTCTCCCGTCATCAACGCCCACGGCCAGCTTATTGGTTTGGCCTTCGACGGCAACAGCGAAGCCATGAGCGGTGACATTGACTTTGAAGAGAACCTGCAGCGCTGCATATGCCTTGATAGCCGCTACATGCTCTGGGTCATTGACGTCTATGCCGGTGCCAAGAATCTCATTGCTGAGATGGAGATAGTGAAATAAAAAAGAATGAGACAGGTTCAGCGACAGCAACTGCAGCAGAAATTATCACCGCAGCAGATACAGCTCATGCGACTGCTGCAGTTGCCTGTCACCGAACTGGAACAGGCCATCAAGGAGGAGATAGAAAAGAACCCGCTCCTTGATGCCGAGGTTCCCGACACCGAAGACATCGACACTCTTGTTGCTGATGAGAACAGCCATTCCGACTGGGATAGCGACGAGGATGACGATGTTTTCGGTTCTTATAACTATCGCGAGCATGAGGAGCGCGATCCCAACGTCCAACGCCGCGAATATGTTGTAGCCGATGCCCTGTCCTTTTCTAACAGGCTCTCGTCACAGCTCATCAACCTCTCTCTTAATGAGCGCCAGCGCCTCATTGCCGACGAGATTATTGGCAGCCTCGACGACGCAGGCTACTTAGCCCGCGATTTGGCATTAATAGCCAATGATATGGCCTTCCGCCACAATATCGAGGTGACGGAATCCGAAGCCCTTGAGGTGCTACATCTCATCCAGCGTCTTGATCCTCCTGGCATCGGTGCCCGCAACCTGCAGGAATGCCTGTTGCTGCAGTTGCAACGCAAGCAAATTGACAATAGTGGTAGCGATGTTGACATTGCGACGCTACAGTTGGCCACAACCATCGTAAGCGATCATTTCGATGATTTTGCCAACCACCGCTACGACCGTTTGGCGAGTCTTCTGTCTATTGACAACGCCACCCTTGCCGAAGCCACAGCACTCATACGCCGTTTGAATCCCAAACCCGGCAGTTCGGAGTCCGAGAGCACCATGGCTGCCACCCCCGTCATTCCCGACATCATACTCCAGAATGATGACGGTGTCCTTCGTTTCTTCATCAATGATGGTCACTTACCAAGACTGAGTCTCAACAGCTATTATACTGACATGCTGGCCGATCTTGAGAAGCGCCATGGTGACCGAGAGACCATCAACTTCCTACGCAGTAAACAGGGCGATGCGCAAAGCTTTATTGACCTGCTACAGCAGCGTCACAACACCATTGCGCGCGTCATGAGCTACATCATCAAACATCAACGCCGCTATTTGCTCACCGGCAACCCCGATCTATTGCAGCCCCTACGCCAACGAGAGGTGGCAGAAGCCACAGGTCTCGATATCAGCACCATCTCACGCATGGCCAATAGCAAATATCTGCAGACTCCCTTTGGGACTATTCCTCTTAAGGATTGCTTCTCATTAGGTCTCGCTAACGAAGCTGGCGAGGAGGTGTCGGTCGAGTCTGCCAAACAGCGTCTTATGGCCGCCATAGAGGGAGAGGACAAGCATAAGCCGCTTTCTGACGACGCCCTCACCCGTCTGCTGCAGAGCCAGGGGTTGCCCATAGCGCGTCGCACGGTAGCCAAATACCGCGAGTTGTTAGGCATTCCTGTAGCCCGTCTGCGGCGTATCGTAGGCATCGTGCTGCTGCTTGCAACATCTTCATTTGGGAGCCTATCGGCACAGAGTTCCTACTACGACTCTGTGATAGCGGCACGTCTGGAGCGTTCGCGGCTGCTGGAGCAGCGCGAAGAGCGGCGGCAGCAGGCCCAGGCAGAGGTCTCACGACGGCAGGTTGCCAAACAGCAGGAGGCGCGGCGCACGCAGGCAGCCAGCCAACAAGGCGGTGCTGAAGAAAGTGCCCGTAGCGTCCCTTCCCCCCTTGCCCCCGAGCTGGCGCCGTTGTGGTACGACGCCTTTCCCTCGCACCGCGTCAACCCCTACGGACGCACACATATAGAGTCGTTGCCTGACGAGATCAATCTTCAGCTTGTGCACGATAGTGGGGAGTTCTGCTTCCCTGTGCTGGGGTCCAAGACCTCCAACTACGGCTGGCGCTGGCAACGTGGCCACCATGGTGTGGATATCAGCCTGCGTACCGGAGACCCTGTGCATGCAGCATTCGGAGGTACGGTACGCGTGGCGTCACGCATGGGAGGCTACGGCAACTGTATCGTGCTGCGGCACCCCAATGGGTTAGAGACCCTCTATGGGCACCTCTCAAAAATCAATGTGCGGACCAACCAGCATGTAGAGGCTGGCGAAGTGATAGGCCTCGGTGGCAACACTGGCAACAGTACCGGGCCCCATCTACACTTCGAGTGCCGTTTTCTCTACTTGTCGTTCGATCCTGAGTGGATACTAGACTTCACCACTCACACACTACGCACACGCCGCCTGCATCTCGACAAGAGCTATTTTGGCATACGCAAACCGCGACGTGGCGAAACGTTGGATTACAAGGCCGATCACAGCATCATCAAAGAGAGCAAAAGGGGGGTGCGCGGCGTTCCCACCACCACACCTATCAATTCTCATGATTTCTAACATTTGTCATTCACAGATATGAAAAAGACCAACCTCTCCGACTACGATCCCACGGGCGTCCCCGATGGCAGCAAGTACAAGATAGCCGTTGTCGCCGCCGAATGGAATCCCGAGGTCACCAACGCCCTACTTGACGGCGCTGTGCAGACGCTGAGAGCCAATGGCATTAAGGAGCAGAACCTTCTCGTCTATCACGTGCCCGGAACCTTTGAGCTCTCGTCGGCCGCCGACATGATATTAGAGCACGACGACAAAGTCGACGCCGTCATCTGCATAGGCTGCGTCATACAGGGCGACACCCGTCATTTTGAGTTTATCTGCCAGGCGGTATCGCAGGGCATCACCAACGTAGCGCTGAAGCATCACCGTCCCGTGATCTTTAGTGTGCTCACCACCAACGATATGCAGCAAGCCCTTGACCGCGCTGGCGGCAAACACGGCAACAAAGGTATAGAGGGTGCCGTCACCGCCCTCAAGATGTGCCGCTTTGCAGAAAACCTGAGCCACAAATAGGCTTGGGAGAAAAAAAGTCCCCATTAATCGCTATGAGAATAGTCTTTTTCGGCACCCCTGACTTTGCTGTTGAGAGTCTTGACGCCATTCTACAGAGCCACCACGAAGTTGCTGCAGTGGTCACGGTACCCGACCGTCCTGCTGGACGCGGGCAGAAGGTGGTCTTCAGCGCCGTGAAACAATATGCCCTTGAGCACAGTCTGCCCCTGTTGCAACCCGAGAAGCTACGCGAAGAGTCCTTTTTGGAAGCGCTACGGAGTTACCGTGCCGACATGTTCGTTGTGGTAGCGTTCCGCATGCTTCCCGAGGCTGTATGGAACATGCCCGAGCATGGTACCTTCAACCTGCACGCCTCGTTGCTGCCTCGCTACCGCGGAGCAGCCCCCATCAATTGGGCCATTATCAATGGTGACAAAGAAACGGGTGTCACCACCTTCCTTCTCAACCATCACATCGACGAGGGAGCCATCTTGCTGCAACAAAGTACGCCCATCAATGATAGCGACGATGCCGGCAGCCTACACGACCGTTTAGCCGCCATGGGCCGTCGCCTTGTGGTGGAGACCCTCGACGGAATAGAGGCAGGCACCCTGACGCCCCGTCCCCAGGAAGGTGAATCCACCCCAGCGCCAAAAATCTTCAAAGAAGACACCCGTATTGACTTCCATCAGCCATGCCGTCGCGTGGTGGACTTCATCCGAGGTCTTTCCCCTTATCCTGCCGCCACCCTCACCCTACGCAATCCGAAAGGCGAAGAAGTGCCCTTCAAAATATATGAGGTGGTAGGCGAAGAGGGGGAGTGCGGACCTGTTGGAAGCCTCAAAACCGATGAAAAAAGGGTGTTAAAAATCGCTACAACAGACGGTTTTGTAAGCATTTTGAGTTTGCAAATGAGCGGAAAAAGGAAAAATAACATCGAAGATTTTCTTCGCGGCACAAATGTAAAAGACTGGGAATTAATAAGTTATTTGTAACTCATTGATTTAAAGGGTAAAAAAATGAAAAAAAAATTTGGTGCGTATTGAAAAAATACCTTATATTTGCACCGTGAAAAGAAATCACAAATTAATAACCCTTTAAACATCATTATCATGAACAAAACCGAACTCGTTAACGCAATGGCCGCAAAGACCGGCATGACCAAAGTGGCCGCCAAAGAGGCTATGAACGCTTGCTTCACCACCATCCAGGAGCAGTTGAAGAAAGGCGAGAAAGTGACTCTCATTGGCTTTGGTACCTTCAGCGTGACCAAACGCAAAGCCCGCACCGCCAAGAACCCGCGCACTGGCAAGCCCGTCAAAGTGGCCGCCAAGAAAGTTGCCAAATTCAAGGCTGGTAGCAAGCTCCTGAAATAAGAGCTAGTTGCTTAGGTTTTAACCATGAGGACGAGTCGTATGGCTCGTCCTTCTTTTTTGACGGAGGTGCTGATCACGGGGAGGGTATTATGAGGGTCGGGATATCTGTTAAGGAAATTTAGCAGAAGAATGTTATTATTTCCAAAATAAATGTGTATTTTTGCATTTTGCATACGCCGCCATTAAGCGGTATAATATATTATTAATTAATAGTATAGACAAACATGATTGGCATCATTGGGAGTGGCACATGGGCCACCGCCATTGTCAAGATACTCCTCGAGCAGCCCGACCGCCATATCAACTGGTGGGTGCGGAGTCCCGAGATACGCGAAGGGATAGCCCGTGACGGGCACAATCCGAAGTACCTGGCGTCTGTGGATCTCGACGCCTCACGTCTGCATGTGAGTGGCGATCTGTCGCAGGTGGTGGCGGAGAGTGAATACCTCTTTTTGGTCACCCCGTCGGCCTACATTGCGCAGGTGCTCGAGCAGTTGCCGCGTGCGGCATACAAAGGTAAGAAATTCATTTCTGCCACAAAAGGTATCATTCCCGACAAGAAGATGAGTGTGTCGGTGTACTTAGAGAGTGTCTTCAAAATCAAGAAGAACGACATCTGCGTCATCAGTGGTCCCACCCATGCCGAGGAGGTGGGGCGAGGGATGCCCACCTTCCTCACCATGGCCTCCAACAGTCCGACGCTTGCCATCGAGGTAGAGCAACTCATGCAGTGCAGCTATCTTCACACCAGCCACACCACCGATATTTGGATAGTGGAGCGTTTGGGGTTGTTGAAGAACATCTACGCCATTGCTGCTGGTATCTGCCAGGGGTTGGGCTACGGCGACAATCTGAATGCCGTGATGGTGAGTGCCGCCATGCGCGAGCTCAACAGGCTCACCAAGAGCTACACCTCTACCTCCTTCGACACTGCCAACAGCTGCTACCTTGGCGACCTGATGGTCACCTGCTGGTCGCACCACAGCCGCAACCGGCGTCTTGGAGAGGCCATTGCGCAAGGCAAAAATCTTGACACCATCTTCAGCGAGATGGGCATGATCGCCGAAGGCTATTTTTCTGCCAAGAACTATCATGAACTGGGCCTGCTCACCGGCAAGGGTGACGAGATGCCCATCGTGGAGGCCGTCTACCGTGTGCTCTACGAGAACTCCGACCCTAAAACTGAAATAGACACACTTATCGACACCGTCTTCTAAATGGACCCCTCTATTTTCGACGATATACGACCCTACAACGATAGTGAGATTCCCGATGCGTTGCGCCGCATAGCGCAGCACGATCTCATCCCGCAGGTATTGCGCTTCATCTATCCGCACGAGGATCCGCGCGACAGCATGGATCGGTTGCTGAGCATACGTGGCATCCACGAGTTGCAGTCCACCTTTATGCTCGATGCCATTCGTCGCATCGTGCAGACCACCTCGACGGGCTTCACCTTTTCTGGGCTGGACAACATCAAGCGCGGGCGACCTTACCTCTTCATCTCCAACCACCGCGACATCACCCTCGACGCCTTCCTCCTGCAGAAGATCTTCTTGGATCGCGGCGGCGAGGCCTCCCATATCGTTTTTGGCAACAACCTGATTGATACGCCACTCATGCGCGATCTTTTCCTCTGCAACAACATGATACAGATGGAGCGCGGCGGTGGCAACCCCATAGCCTTCTACCGCAGCCTCCAGCACTTGTCACAGTACCTGCACTATATCATTGCTGAGAAGCAGCAGTCGGTGTGGATAGCGCAGAAGAACGGACGCAGCAAAGACGGCGTTGACAGCACGGCTCCTGCCATCATCAAGATGTTGTTGCTGGGCAGCGACAAGCCCGCCACCGAGGCTGTTGCCGACCTGCACATCGTGCCTGTGGCGATATCCTACGAGTGGGACCCCTGCGACCACATGAAATCCAATGAGCTCTACCTCAAAGCCCACGGTGGCTATGAGAAGGTGGAGGGTGAGGACTACAACAGCGTAGTGACAGGCATCATCGGTCAGAAAGGCAAGATCCACTTAGCCATTGGCAAGCCGCTCACCTCTGCCGAGTTGCGTTGTGCCGACGATCATGAGGTTGCCGACCATGTGGCCGCTGTGCTTGACCGGCGCATACAGCATCTCTACCACCTTATGCCCACCAACTACTTGGCCCACGACCTGCTCACCGGCAGCAACCACTATCGCCAGTACTATAGTGCCGATGTGAAGAACGCTTTCACACAGCGTATGGCGTCCCTTGACGAGGGCCGCCGGCAGATCATGCTGAAGATGTACGCCAACCCTGTGATCAGCGCTAAGCGGTAAAGAAGCTGTCGTTGAAATTGAGCAGATAGACTTTACGTGATGCCCGCGTGAAGGCGGTGTAGAGCCACCGCAGATATTCGCGGTCGATGCCGTTTTCACCTACAAACCCTGGGTCGATAATCACCGTGCTCCACTGTCCGCCCTGCGTCTTGTGACAGGTGAGGGAGTAGGCGAATTTGATCTGTAAAGCATTATAGTAAGGATTGGCCCGCAGCTCGCGCAAGCGGTCGGCCTTGTGTGGCAGGTCGGCATAGTCCTCCATCACGGCATTATAGAGACGCTCTGCCTCGTCGCGCGACAGTGCTGGCAATTCGGAGTAGAGCGTTGACAGCAGCACCTTGCAGTCGCGCGGTTCCTCATCGGGGTAGTCGACGAAGCGTAGCGTAGCGTCGGCGAAGCGGAATCCGTAGATTTCCTGCACATGGCGTACGCTGAGCACCTCCACCAGGTCGCCGTTGGCGATGAATCCTATGGTGGAGTCGTTGTCGAGCCAGTGGTAGTTGTTTTTCACCACCATGAGGTAGTCGCCGGCGTTGATTTCCTCCTCACGGTAGAGCACGCTGTTGCGTATGCCCTGGTTGAAGAGGTTGGCGCGCTTGTTGGAGCGGCATATCACCACCACCTCGTCGAGGGCATAGTCGCCATACTCATGGTAGAGGGTCTCCATGAGCTCCTCGCCATTGATGCGCACAATGTCGTCGCATCCTTCGACGTTGAAGAGGGGCAATGTCGCGCTGTCGCCGTCACCGATGGTGGCTATCTGCTGCCGTAGGGCGGTGGCGTTGGCGAGGATGCCGGAGTGGTGCTGCTGGCGTACCACCTCGGTTAGTTCGCAATCCATCACGTTGAGGCCGAAGGAGGCGGTGAGGAATCGTACGTCGAGGGCAGGGCTGTCGGTCTGTCCAACGGGAGGCAGCTGAGCGCCGTCGCCTATGAGCATCAGGCGGCAATGGTTGCCGTCGTAGACGTAGTCGATAAGGTCCTCAAGGAGGCTGTTGTGCGATGCTGTAGGTTCGAGGCCTATCATCGATGCCTCGTCGACGATGAAGAGCGTGTAGCTGTGGCGGTTGATGGCGCGCACGGTGTGGAGGGCACCGGAGGCGTCGGTCGCCGTCATATAGATCTTCTTATGTATGGTGTATGCCTGTCGGCCGGAGTAGGCGGCGATGACCTTAGCTGCGCGACCCGTAGGTGCCAGCAGTACGGCGTTGACGCGCAGTTGCGGCAGTGTCTGTATGAGTGCCGACACCAGGGACGTCTTGCCGGTGCCGGCATAGCCTTTGAGCAGGAAAAGGGATCGTGGGTCCTTGTCGAACAGGAAGCGTGCCATCAAAGCACAAGCATCCCGCTGTCCGACGGTAGGATCGTGCGGAAAGCGGGATAGGATGAGACGTTGTACGTTGCTCGTGATGCCGTCCACGGCGCTTACTGCTGCTCGCCGTCAGGTGTTGCAACGGGGGTAGC
Source organism: uncultured Bacteroidota bacterium (assembly GCA_902783595.1). Taxonomy (GTDB): domain Bacteria; phylum Bacteroidota; class Bacteroidia; order Bacteroidales; family P3; genus Colimorpha. The sequence goes on along the minus strand of CACZRR010000037.1, from coordinate 16,943 downwards.
GGTGGTTGCTGCCGGGAGCTGCTGTACGGGGCTCAGGTCGCCCACTTGCACCTCTGTCTGGAGGGGATCCTCGGCGTGGCCGCGATGGATGGATACTGTGGCGGCGAGGCTGAGCGCCACGAGGATGCCGGCGAGCCACCAGGTGGCTTTCTCAAGGAAGTCGGCGGTCTGACGGACACCCATTACCTGGGTGGGTGCAGAGAAGTTGGCAGCGAGGCCGCCGCCCTTCGAATTCTGCACGAGGACTACGAGACCGAGCAATACGCACACGATGATAATCAGAACGATAAGAATTGTATAAACCATAGTTTTAGTGATGTTTATTTTCTGATGATGAGCGATTCGAGATGTTCAATTCGGGCTGCAAAAGTACTACTTTTTTCGGGATTACGCGCTAATAAATTCTTATAAATGGCGAGTGCGCGAGCGTAGTTGCCTTGTTTTTCGAGTATAATTGCAAGAGTTTCAGTTCCCAAGGCTTCGTTGGGTTGGAGGCTTTTTTTGTCGGTGAGGTCGTTTGAGGAGACCTTTGCGGGCTGTGCGGCGAGGTCTTCCTGGGCCTCTTCCGGGAGAAAATTGGAGAGTATCACGCTCTTGGGGGCCGTCTTGAACGACACCTCCTGGAAGGTATTGATTTCGCTAAGGATGTCGAATTTTCCGTTATCCGCCACGCGCTTGGTTTCGGTGGATGGTGCTGGCTGCGACTGTTGTGTCGGTTGTGCCGGCTGCGTTGGTTGTGCTTGCTGTGCCGATGCCAGCATGGCCTTGAGGCCATGGGCGTCGCACATAGCGAGGGCCACGGCACGATGCTGCTCCGGGGTGTCGAAACCGTAGGCCTTGTCGGCAAGCAGGGCATGCAGAGCCACCACCGACGAGAAGGGGAACTTGGACACCATGGCCTTGAGCCAGCCACGGTCTTGGGAAGAGTATTGTCCCCCGTGTGCCACCCTTTCAACAAATTGTTTTTTGTCCATGCCGAAGTATTGCTCTTTTAACAACTTTTTAGTTTGCAAGAAAAGATTTGCAAAGTTACTAACAATTTTTGAAATAGAGAAGAGGAATTTATTTTTTTATTGCAACGCGCTGGTAATTTGCTGTTTAAATAGTGCGGAGGAGGTGGTGAGATAAAAATTTATCACCATATTGAAATTTTTGTGTACTTTTGCACTTCCAAATTTGAATACAAACGGCTCCTAAAATTGAGACAGAAAGATGAAAAGAACATTCCAACCCTCGCTGAGAAAAAGAGCAAACAAGCACGGATTCCGCAAGAGAATGTCTACCGCCAATGGTAGGAAAGTGCTAGCCGCCCGTCGCCGCAAAGGCAGAAAGAGACTGACCGTTTCTGACGAGAGATAGTCCTTTCGTTGAAGGGTAACACCAGAGGCGGAGGCACCGTATGGCGGCGTCTCCGTTTTTTTTATACCTTGCCGTCATGCTCGAATCATTGGGACTATTGGGCTTGTTTATTGCCTGCGCCTTGTCTGCCACGGTGGTGCCGTTTTCGTCGGAGGCTGTCTTTACCGCCGCGTTACTCACAGCGCATCCACGCTGGCTGCTGGTGCTTGTCGCCAGTGCCGGCAACACCGCCGGAGGGATGGTGAGTTTCCTGATGGGATGGTTGGTGAAGTGGGCATGGTTGGAGAAATGGTTTCACATAAAGCGCGAGAAGTTGGATAAGTTGAGTGCCAAGGTGTCGCGCTACGGTGTGTGGGCGGCCTTGCTCACCTGGCTGCCGCTGGTGGGCGACCCCATAGCCATAGCCATGGGGCTGATGCGCACAAGCCCTTGGAAGACAGCGCTGCTCATGTTCGTTGGCAAAGCCCTGCGATACGCCGTCATAGCCGGAGTGATCAATCTGGCGGGAATCCTGTAGGAGGTGTACGGAGCGGGGTGTTTTTTTTCAAGGGCAAAAACAAAATAATTCGTTATATAGGGCGTTACTCATCATATAACAAACTGTTCTAGAGATTTTGCTGTTATGGGAAGAAGAAATAAGGAGCTGCCGCTATTGGAGCAGGTAGAGATCATGGATGCGGGAGCGGAGGGGATGGCAGTAGCCAAGGTCGACGGATTGGTGGTCTTTGTGCCCTTTGCCGTTCCTGGCGATGTGGTTGACATCCAGCTCTACAAGAAGAAGAAGAGCTACGCCGAGGGGCGTGTGGTGACGCTACACAGCGCCTCGCCTTTGCGTGTGGATCCACTGTGTCCGCATTTTGGCACCTGTGGTGGGTGCAAATGGCAGACGATGCGCTACGAAGCCCAGCTGGACGCCAAGCAGCGGCAGGTGCGTGACAACCTGGAGCGTTTGGGGCATGTGGATTGCTGCGGCATGCGTCCCATCTGTGGTTCGGAATCCATCGACCATTACCGCAACAAATTGGAGTTCACCTTTTCCACGCGTGCCTGGCGCACCGCCGCCGAGCTAGAGGCCGGCGACCCTGCGCCGGATGCCGGTGCCCTGGGTTTCCACATCCCGCAGCTGTTCGACAAAGTGCTCGACATCCGTCGCTGCGCCCTGCAACCCGACCCGAGCAACGCCATCCGTGATGCCGTGCGTGCCTACGCTCTGGAGCACAGCCTTGACTACTACGACATCCGCAACCACACAGGGTTGCTGCGCAACCTTGTCATCCGCAACACCTCGCTGGGGCACCTGATGGTGATCTTGATTGTCGCCGACAGCGACACCTCGCGCTTCTTCCCGCTGCTCGACCACCTCAAGGCGCTTTTCCCGCAGATCACCTCGCTGCAATACATCGTCAACACCAAGCTCAACGACTCGTATGGCGACCTCGACGTGGTGACCTATCACGGCAGCGACCACATCGAGGAGCAGATGACCACGCCCACGGGTCGCACGCTGCGATACATCATCAATCCCAAGTCGTTCTATCAGACCAATTCGGCGCAAGCCGAGCGGCTCTACACCTTCGTCGACGAGCTTGCCGAGCTGAAGGCCGACGACACGCTCTACGACCTTTACACCGGCACGGGTACCATAGCCCTCTTTCTGGCGTCGCGCTGCCGCCGTGTGGTGGGCATCGAATACGTACCTGAGGCCATCGCCGACGCGCGCAACAACGCGCGTGCCAACGGTTTCGACAACACTTATTTTGAAGCCGGTGATATGGCGCAGGTTCTCACGCCGGAGTTCATTGCGCAGCATGGGCAGCCCGATGTTGTGGTCACCGACCCGCCGCGTGCCGGCATGCACGAGAAGGTGGTGGCGCAGCTGCTGGCCACCGCGCCGCGCAAGATTGTCTACGTCAGTTGCAACCCTGCCACGCAGGCCCGCGACCTTGCCTTGCTGGGCGAGCGCTACGAAGTGCGACGCATCCAACCCGTGGATATGTTCCCCCACACGCAGCATGTGGAGAACATTGCCGAGTTGGTGTTGCGGCGATAGGTGTCGGGGGGAAAATGCGTGGAGGCATCTTGGAGTGATCTTGGAGTGGTCATAGCGCGGGTATAGAGCAACTATAGAGTAACTATAGAGCAACTATAGAGCAGCTGTAGATAGGGTATTGGGAATTAGCGAGTTGCAGGGATTTCGGATATAAGCATTTCCGCATTTGTTTCGTATCCTACTACCGATCAAACGGTTACAGCGATCGGGAGGTTGCGAAGTGCCTCGCGTTATGGTTGCAAAGATACGAAAAAAGGCGGCGGTATGCAAGTGTTTTAACGTTTTTTTCGGTGGAAAAAGATTATTTTTTCGACCACATCAAAAAAAAGTCTTATCTTTGCATGTTGTTCGCGTCGCGATACGGCCTTCAGGAAAGTGCACAACATCTTGCACGCTAATGCGTTGCGTGAACATATTTTAAATAGAGAAACAATAAAATATATTTAATAGACGATGAAAAAAGCATTATTGAGTCTGCTTCTGGCTTTTGCCTTCATACCCATGACCATGGGTCAGACCAACGGCAATGCCACAAAGGGGTACACCCTCTCTGAGAAGGACACCACCATCTGCAGTGCCTTCACCTGGATTGATGGCAACGAGTACTCCACCACCACCGTGGCCACCTACCCCATGGACAGCGTGATTTATGTTCTCAACATCACCCGTCTGGATCCCGTCTACGACACCCTGGTGGCATTGCCCATGGAGGGTCGCTGCTATGTGGTTGCCGGCAAAGACACGTTGAGGACCGAGGGCATCAACTTTGCCACCCTCACCGCCGCCAATGGCTGTGACAGTATCATCAAGGTGAACCTCACCCTCACCAACCACGACACCGTTGAGGTGGACACTGCCGCCTGTGGTTACTATGACTTCCACTACCTGACCTTGCACCAGCGTCTCACCTCGAGCAACACTGGCGAGATCGACATCATGGTGGGCAACTGTGACTTGCACATCAATGCCGACCTCACCATCCATCCCACGCTCACCGACACCACCGATGTGGTTGTCGAGGAAGCGATAGCGGGATGCACCTTCTCGTGGCATGGCATGACCATCAGCGACACCAACAAGGCACACTACAAGATGCTGCGTAGCGTCCATGGTTGCGACTCGTTGGCCGCTGTCAAGGTGATATCTTACACCGGCACGCAGTTTGACACCGTTGCCGTCGACGCCTGCGACCGTTACATCCACGGCACCGACACCATCCGCACCAGCCAGTACTACGTCATCGACGAGGTGAAGCCCTCCTGCACCTACAAGCACGTCAAGGACATCACCATCCGTCCTTCCTACCGCGACACTACTGCCGTTGTCCTCGAGCAGCTCAGTGGCGACTGCACCATCCGCTGGCGCAACCACAACTACACTGCCGTTGACGACACCGCCTATGCTGTCGTCACCAGTGCCTACGGCTGCGACAGCCTCATTGGTATGACGGTGGTTGCCCTCACCGGTATTGAGCGCGACACCACCGTTGCCGAACATTGCGGTCAGCGCTATCCTGCCTCGGGCAAATGGCACGACATCATCGTCAACCGTCCTGAGAACTATGCCACCTATTCCTTCGACACCGTGGTGATCGACAACAGCAGTGCCCAGTGCGCCAAGTACCACCGTTTGGAGCTCACCTTCGTTGACAACCTTGACACCATCACCGCCACCGCTTGCCTTGATGAGGGCGATGCCTACGACTTCAAGTTCATGCCGCGCCAGTACAGCACGCGTCAGGGCGACCGCGACCATGCCTACTTCTACGAGAGCGGCAGCTACAACAGCTACGAGGGCGAGCCTCTCTACTCCACGGGCCGTAACCTCAATGGTAGCCGTGGTGTTCTCACCGCCACAGGCTGCAAGACCTACCACACTCTGGAGCTCACCGTCAACCGTCCTATCGACAGTGTGCTGCGTTACGACACCATCACCGTTTGCGACAGCTACAACTACTCCATGGTGACTCCGAGCATCCACTACACCGAATCCTTCAATGGCGAGATTCCCGTTGGCGAGCTCAACACCTCGAGCTGCCGTCGCAATGCCAACCACCTGAACCTCACCATTCTCAAATCGGGTTATAAAGACACCGTTGGAGAATACTGCTTCCAGTACCTGTGGCCGCGCACCGGTCGTATCTACACCGAGTCGGGTGACTACCGCAAGAACATCGGTATGAACCATGAGGGCTGCGACTCCATTGCCGTGCTGCACCTCACCATCCATGCCGCGCCGCAGATCCACATTGACGGTGACTGGACCCTTGCTCCCGGCGAGAGTGCCGAGCTCACCGCCGTCAACACCGGCAGCATCGATGCCAGCAGCTATACCTGGTACCTTGACGGTGCCTATGTTTCCTCTGGCGACAGCTATACCTTCGACGGCAGTGACAACGACGACAACCACGACGTCATGCTCGTAGCCTCCTCTGCTACGGGTTGCAACGACACCTCGTGGGTCACCATCACCTACAACGTGGGTATCGACGATGTCGACGGCATCCACGTCAACATCTTCCCCAACCCTGCCAGCCGCTACCTCACCATTGAGGCTGCCGAGGCTATCAGCGAGGTGATGATCTACAATGCCGTTGGACAGCTTGTCGAGCGTCGTGACGTTGCCGGTAACCATGCCACCCTCGACTTGGGCGGTCTTGCCGTAGGCAGCTACACCCTGCGCCTCAAAGGCGACGACGGCAGCTACGTCACACGTAAATTTATTGTCAATAAATAAATGGAACCTTTCCATCATAGAGAAAGCGTTCGGCGTGCCGCCGGACGCTTTCTTGTCATCATAGCCGCCACGGCATTCCTCTGCGGTGCCTGCACACGCACGGAGCAGCCTATGCGTGCCGACGGCGAAGCCCAAGGCACCTACTACAGCGTGCTCTACTACGACCGCCAACACCGCGACCTCACGGCGCAGATTGACTCGTTGCTCGACGCCTTCGACCAGACGGCCTCCCTGTGGGTCGACAGCTCGTTGCTCCGTCGCCTCAACGCCGGTAGCACCACCCTTGTCACACCCCTCTTTGCCGACATTCTCGACAAAGCCCTGCTGATGAACCGCTACACCGACGGAGCCTTTGACTGCCGTATCGGGCGCATCGTCCAGGCGTGGGGCTTCAGCTTCCGTGAGCGCAGCGAACCCGACAGCAGCACCTTGGCCACCCTCCTGGCAGAAGCCCGCGGTGGCATAGCGCTGCATGGCGACACCCTGGTGCGTGAGAACGCCGGCACCGAGCTCGACTTCAACGCCATTGCCCAGGGCTACGCCAGCGACCTCGTGGCGCGCTGGCTTGAGCATCAGGGCATCGAGCGCTACTTGGTCGACATCGGTGGCGAGGTGATCGCCCGCGGAGAGAAAGAGGGAGGCAAAGCCTGGCGCGTAGGCATCGAACGCCCTGCCGAGGACCGTTACAGTGCTCCTGTCGTAGAGACCTCCATCGCGTTGCGCGACGCCGCCGTGGTGACCTCGGGCAGCTACCGCAAATACTACGAGCGCGACGGCGTGCGCTACTCGCACACCATCAATCCTGCCACCGGGCGCCCCGTGGAACACACATTGCTCAGTGTGTCGGTGGTGGAGAAGGAATGCTGGCTTGCCGACGCTATGGCCACCGCCTATATGGTCATGGGTCTTGACAGTGCCCTTGCCTTCATCGCGTGCCATCCTGGCGAACCCGGCACCGACGCCGTCCTCTTCCTCTACGACGACCACGGCACCCTGCGCTCCCACGCCACAGAAGCGTGGAACAGCCTCAGCGTGGAGCGCTGATGCTCACAACACGCCAACAACAGCAAGAAAAATAAAACATATAACATAACGATATGAAATCCATGACTGGCTACGCCAAGGTGTCCTGCGCCCTGGCCACAAAGAAATTCAATATCGAGATCAAGACCCTCAACAGCAAGCAGCTCGACCTCATCGTCAAGCTGCCCTCCTCGTGCCGCTCCCGCGAGCTCGACATCCGTGCGCTGCTCTCCCAGCTGGAGCGTGGCAAGGTGGAATGCCTGATCAGCGAAGAGAGTGCCGACAGCGCCGCCGCGGCCTTCAACAAAGAGCTGCTCCTGTCGCGCTACAGTGCCCTCTGTCCTGTTGCCGACACCCTGGTGGGTGGTGATGGTGGCTCGCGTGCCGACCTCTTCAACACCCTTGTGGGCATGAACGACATCTGGAACAGCGGAGGCGACGACATCCTCAGCGACGACGACTGGCAACAGTTCAGCGCCTGCCTACAGCATGCCATCGACCTCTGCGACGAGTTCCGCAGTCACGAGGGGGCCGTGCTTGAGCACGACTTCCACAAACACGTGGACCTCATCGAAGAGAAGCTGCGCCAGGTGCCTGCCTACGAGAGCGAGCGCATCGCCACCGCCAAAGAGCGCATACGTCGCTATATGGCCGATGCCGAAGTCAAGGAGGTTGACGAGAACCGCTTTGAGCAGGAGCTCATCTACTACCTCGAGAAGCTCGACATCACGGAGGAGAAAGTGCGCTTGCAGAAGCACATCGACTACTTCCGCCAGACGATGGCCGACGAGGTCGTGTGCGGCAAGAAGCTGGGCTTCGTGGCGCAGGAGATGGGGCGCGAGATCAACACCACCGGTTCCAAGGCCAACCATGTAGCCATACAGAAGCTGGTGGTGGAGATGAAAGACGAGTTAGAGAAAATCAAAGAGCAGTTGGGCAACGTGCTCTAAATGCTTGAAAAGGCAGAAAAGAAGAGGGCCGCCCATCCGGGCGGCCCTCTCTTGTTTTATACGTCGCTTAGCGTAGCTTAGCGGACGATGAGTTTCTCAACCTTGCTGAAGAGGTCGTTGGTGACGCGCACGAAGTAGGCGCCGGCGGGGATGCCGCTCAGGTTGATGCTGTTCTCGACAGCAGCGTTGACGTTGGCGTTGTAGACCACGCGGCCGCTCATGTCGATGATGCTGCAGTTCACAGTGCCTTCCACGCCGTCGAGGTTCATCTTGACCATACCGGTGGCGGGGTTGGGGACGAGGCTCATGCTGATGTTGGCAGCAACGGGGTCGATGCCGTTGAAGTCGGCATAGTGAGCATAGACCACAAACTCAGCGCCGTTCTCTTCGTCGACGAGCTCGTCGTCGAAGACCACCACACCGTAGGCGTTACGGCGCAGGAGGATGGAACCGCCATCCTCGCTGTAGACGTTGACATCCATGCTATTGGCGGAGATGGTGTTCAGACGGCCGGTACCGGTAGCCTGGTTGTAGGCAGTGAGCTTCTCGCCATTGAGGTAGACAGAGTCGATGATAGTGTGGTTGGCATCGAGGGTGTCGGGGATGAAGTAGACGGTGAGGTTGTGGCCGGCAGGAGCCTGGTCGCTCTCGCCGCAACCAATCTCGGTGTTACCGAACTCGACGGTGACCTTCACATCGTCCTCTTCGTGACCATTTAGGCTCTTCTCGCAGTCAACCGAGACGAAGGACTGAGCCACTTCGAGGGGTTCACCCACGATGGGACGGATCATAGGCCATTCCTCACCGGAATTGAAGTAGTGACCGCCTAGGTAGTTGTCCTCATCCTGCTCGACGAAGATGGTCCAGAAACCATAGGGGCGAGCATGGTGAGCATAGAATTTGGAGTCGGTGTTGCGGGAGAGGTAACTGTTGCTGTCGGCATTGACCTTGTAGCGGTTGGAGGTAGAGGCCACGGAGAAGTTACCGGTGTTCTGGAGTTTGTAACCGAAGAGGTAGGTGGTGTTGGGCTCGAGTTCGGGCTGCATGGGGAACTGGATGTTCACGGCTTGGTAGTTCTCGCCGGGCAGTTTATAGCCAGTGGTGAAGGTGAGGTCCTTCATGTCGTCGGTCAGGGCATAGGCTGCGTCGCAACCAGTGCCAAGGTAGTACTGCTGACCGCCAGCGCCCACACGGTAGGCCTCGACGCTGATCTGGGAGCCTGCGAGGGAGGTGTTGGTGTCGGTAGAGGGGATGTACTCGATGCCGCGGAAGACATAGCCTTCGGGGATTTCGTCACCGGTGGTATAGGACACCCAGATGGTGTAACCCTCTTCGAGGTAGTGGCGTGCATAGGTGTAAACACCGTTGGTGCTATCGATGAGGGCGGGACCATTGCCGTAGTAGCTATAGGTCTCACCATCGCGGGTCACCTCGTAGAGCTGGTAGCCGAAGAGGGAGCCAGAGGGGATAGCGCCATTGTCGTGAGACCAGCGGGCGCCGTCGACGGTAGCACCGGTGATGGTGGGGTTCTCAGTCTGCGACACGGTGTAGTAAATGGTATCGGTATAGTTGATGGTACGTGCGGAGTCGTCATACACGGTCCAGAGCTGGTAGCCATAGGTGCCGGGCTCGACGTCAGCTGCGGGGAGGCCGCTGGGGACGAAGCCCATGTCATAGAGGTCGCTGGTGGTGGCGTAGGTCTCGGCGGAGTTGAAGAGGCCACGATAGACAGAGTCGAGGGGCTGGTCGGGATCGATGAAGCCACGGCCATTGATATAGACGCTGTATTTAGCATCGATGTCGCCGGCGGGGACAGTGACACTATCGCCCTCTACGAAGATGCTCCAGGAAGCGGGGTTCTCGGCGGCGCCACCCACACCGATGGTGCGGACCTTGGGGAGATCCTGGACAGCGGTGTTACGCACATTGACACCATAGGTGAGGGGGATGTTCATACCCTGGGGGATGGTGCCATAGAAGCCATCGATGTAGGCATCGCCGGAGGTGGTGCCGCCAATCTGACGGTTCTGTACGCAGACGGCCACATTGTCGATAGCCCAGTAAACACCATAGCGGCCACCGGCGCCGTAGGACTGCACGCGGATACGGATCTTGATTTCCTGCTCGTTGCGGAGGTTAAAGGGGAGTACAAAGCCCTGGAAGATGTAGTAGTTCTGGTCCCAGTTGTCGATATCGGTGTTGATCTCGCGGGTGTACCAGTGATCGCCCACTTTGTAGTCGATGAAGTGGCGCTCGTAGGCACGATAGACCAGCTGACCCAGGCTGACGCTGACGAGCTTGCCCACATCTTCCGTGTTGCGGGTTATGGTGGGGAACTCGATATAGGAGCTGATGGTACCCTGAGCCACGCTGGGGTTCGACGCGATATCGTACAGATCGAACATCATGAATCCATTGTCATTACCCATGTACTGAGCACCCATGTAGGTTGTGATTCCAAAGTTATCACCACTGAACAGATTGGTGTTGTCAGCGCGCAGAGCGGCCACGCTGTCGTAGTGCTTCCAGTGAGAGTTGGCACCGGAGCGGGTGTGGGGGAGGAGGTTAGCCTCACGGGCAGCTTGCTGAGAGGTGGCACGTTTGGCGGTGTCTTCGCCGATCACATCACCCACGTTGACCTTGGAGTTGACACCATAGTTGATACCGGTCATGCTGCCGAAGTCAAAGTAACCGCCAGTGAGGGTGTCGCGCACCTCGTCCTTGGTGAAGATGGAGGCCTTGTAGTCCACGCGCTCAGCATCCTGGCGGAGCTGCTGGAACCGCTCGGCGGTGGGGGTCTTCACACGACGAAGTCCGTCGTTGGTCTGAGCCATGGCGCCGGTGACGCACAGGGCAAGACCCAAAAACATAAATACTTTTTTCATTGTTGTGAAGTTTTTGGTTTGTTATTACTTTGTTTCGTTTTCGTTTTTTTGGTGCGGGGCAGAATACCATTTCATCTTGACAGACAGGGCGTTAAACCATGTCAGGCAACTGCTGAGCGCACTTTTTCACGGTGCAAATATAGCCATTTTTCCGAATACATATATATTTTTTGGATTTTTTATGTTTTCGTCCTGCCCTCCCCTGCCGGCACACAATAAAAACCGGCACACAATAAAAAAAAGAATAGCTCGTTGTCGTGAAGGCAAGATATTTGCAGCATACCACCCAAACCTCCCTCTATGTCCCACTTACTGATTATTAGGAATAGAACATATATAGTCTTCTTGCTGTTTCTTATGTTCTGCGGCTGTCGCAGCAGCGAGAAAGGCAGCGTAGCCTCTTCCTCCGCCGACCGCTACCGTCGCGCCCCCTTGGTGGAGGTGAGCGCGGAGCGCTTGCAGCAGGAGGGGCGCCTTGTGGATGCCGTAGCGCTGACCGAGAGCGGTCACCAGGCCGAGGCGCTGGCACTCTACAGCCGTCTGGCCAGCGAGGATGCGAGCTGCGCGGCGGCATGGTACGGCATGAGCCAGCTGTTGCTGCAGCGCGGGTGGACGGACAGCGCGAGGGCTTGTGCCCGCAGGGCTGTGGCGCTGCACGACGACAACATCTGGTATGTTCTGGCGCTGGCGCAAGCGGAGGAGATGAGCGGCGACGCCGCGGGTCTTGCGGAGGCCTGGGAGCGTGCCGTAGCCTTGCGTCCCGAGGTGGCGCAGTACCACTTCGCGCTGGCCGAGGCGTATGCCCAGGGCGGCAAAGCCGACCGTGCCGTGGCGGCGCTGAACCGGCTGGAGGATCGCGTGGGGGTGACGGAGGAGGTGTCGCTGGCCAAGCAGCGCATCTGGATAGCGGCGGGCAAAGAGGAGAAGGCCATGAAGGAGGTGGAGAAGTTGGCGGAGGCCCTGCCGCAGGAGCGCCGCTACAACGCCATCCTTGCCGAGATGTACATGCAGCAGGGGCAATACAAGAAGGCCAAGCGCTACTACGACCGCATCGTGGCGGCGCACCCCGACGACCCCTACATACACATACAGCTGGCGGAGTACTACAAAGCCACGGGGCGTCCTGCCGATGCCGACAGCGCGATGGTGAAGGCCTTCAGCATCGACGGCCTCGACACGCGCTCCAAGCTGCAGGTGCTCACGCAGTTCTACACCACCGAGGAGTTCTACACCACGCGCCGTGCCACCACCTTCCGGCTGGCGGAGATGGCGTTGCGCGACTGCCGCGACAGCGCCGACTACGGAGCTTTCTATGGCCATGTGCTGCTATTGCAGGGGCGCCACGACGAGGCGGTGCGGTGGATAGAGTGTGCGCTGGCCAAGGACAGCTCGCAGTACGACGTGTGGGAGCTGCTGCTCGTCACCCTCGATGCCAAGGGCGACACCACGGGGTACCTCGCCGACCGTGCGCGGCGCGCCATGGCGCTCTTCCCCATGCAGACGCTGCCCTGCTTCCTGCTGGCGCGCGACGCCGTGATCCACAAGCGCTACGAGGAGGCCCTGGCGCCCTTGCGGCAAGCCATGAAATGGGGCTTCGACAAGGGGCACCTCGAGGCCGAATGCCAGGCGCTGATGGGTGAGGCCTGCTACCGCACGGGGCGCTACGACGAGGCCTGGCGTGCCTTCGAGGCGTGCCTGGCGCTGCTGCCCGACGAGGCGGGGACGTTGAACAACTACGCCTGGTACCTTGCCGAGCAGCATACGGAGCTGGAGAAAGCCGAGCGGCTGAGCCGCCACGCCATAGAGCTGGAGCCCGACAACGCCAACAGCCTTGACACCTACGGGTGGATCCTGCACCTGCTGGGTCGCGACGGCGAGGCGCTGAAATACCTGCGTAAAGCGGTACATCTCGACCCACAGAGCGAGACGCTGCAGCGTCATCTGAAGGAGGTGGAGCCATGAAGACGGGCGTGCTCATACTGGCGCTGACGGGGGCGCTGCTGCTGGCGTCGTGCTGCAGCAGCCGCGAGGGTGCCACGACCCAGCGGCAGGAGGCGCGGCGCTACGAGGTGCTGACGCTGACGGCTACGGTGGAAGGCATCACCGTGAGCGGGCAGGTGCGCATAGCGCACGACAGCATCATCTGGGCCAGCGCCAACAAGATCGTGGAGGTGGGGCGCGCCATGGCCACACGCGACTCGGTGTGGGTGCGGTCGACGTGGACGGGCCTCGACGTCGCCACCGACTACGCCGGCGTGGAGAAAGCCATAGGTCAGCGCGTCACCTTCGACATGCTGCAGGGCATCCTCGAGAGCGGCGACGCCGAGCGGCGCATCGCCGAGCTGGCGCGTCGGCTGGGCTACCAGGCCACGGTGAAGATCACACGGCGCGAGCGCGTAGAGACACTGACATTCCCCTATAACAAGAGACGATGAGCATCTTTGACAATCCCGACGAATACTATATGCAGCAGGCGCTGCGCGAGGCGCGTGCCGCCGCCGCCGAGGGCGAGGTGCCAGTGGGTGCCGTGGTGGTCGCCGCGGACCAGATCGTGGCGCGGGGCCACAACCAGACGGAGCGGCTGCACGACGTAACGGCGCATGCCGAGGTGCTGGCCATCACCGCCGCCAGCGAGCACCTGGGTGCCAAATACCTGACGGATTGCACCCTTTATGTCACCCTGGAGCCCTGCGTGATGTGCGCCGGGGCGCTGGGGTGGGCGCAGGTGGGACGCATCGTCTACGGCGCCAGCGACGAGAAACGGGGCTTCGAACGGCTGGGGCGGAGTATGCTGCACCCTAAGACGGAGGTGACGAACGGCGTATTGGCGGAGGAGTGCGGCGAGTTGGTGAAGGAGTTTTTTAGAAAGAAACGGTAGAGAATTTAATCTTTTTGTTACGGCGAATTACTCGAATTTAACGATACAATTATTTTTTATTATAAAGAAAAACAACGATTATGAAACCTACATTACTTGTTCTGGCTGCCGGTATGGGTAGCCGCTATGGTGGGCTGAAACAGATGGACGGCGTAGGGCCTCACGGCGAGACCATCCTCGACTACAGCGTGGAGGACGCCATCCGTGCCGGCTTCGGCAAGGTGGTCTTCGTCATCCGTCACTCCTTCGACGAGGCCTTCCGTGCCCACGTCAACGCCGAGCGCTACGGTGGCCGCATCGCCGTGGAGTATGTCTACCAGGAGCTCGACAAGTTGCCTGCGGGCTTCAGCGTGCCTGCGGGGCGCGAGAAGCCGTGGGGCACCAACCACGCCATCCTCATGGCCAAGGAGGTGATCCACGAGCCCTTCGCCATCATCAACGCCGACGACTTCTACGGTCGCGACTCCTTCCAGGTGATGGCCGACCACCTGCGCACCCTCGACGGCAAGGAGGGCGACTACTGCATGGTGGGCTACCGTCTGGAGAACACGCTGAGCGAGAACGGCACGGTGAGCCGTGGCGTCTGCGAGACCGACGCCGACGGCATGCTGGTGGGCATGACGGAGCGCACGGCAATAGGCCGCACGGCTAACGGCATCGAGTACAAGGATGGCGACGGCAGCATGCATCCGCTGAGTGGCGACGCCACGGTGAGCATGAACCTCTTCGGTTTCACACCCGACTATTTCGCCAAGAGCGAGGCCCTCTTCGTGGACTTCCTCAAGGAGCACGGCGGCGAGATGAAGAGCGAGTACTACATACCTTTTGCCGTCAACACGTTCATTGCCGACGGGCGTGCTACGATGCGTGTGCTGAAGACCACGGCGCAGTGGTTTGGCGTCACGTACCAGGAGGACCGGCCGATGGTGGTTGCGCGCCTCGCCAAGCTCCACGCCGACGGCGTCTATTGATATCTCCCCGCCTGCGGGCTGTAATCCATAGATCCTATTTATCTTTAAACCTTTGAATCTACAGATTGCTTGTAGCCAACTATTTTCTCCCAGCCCTGCGGGCTGTAATCCATAGATCCAATAAATCCTTTTTATGGTATCGCGACTGCGTGCGATGGATTGGGGGTTTTCTCCCGCCTGCGGCGTAATCCATAGATCCAGTTTTTTCTCCCCGCCGGCGCGGGTTTCTATCTCCCAGCCCTGCGGGCTGTAATCCATAGATCCAAATATTAATACTCGACACTGTTTTCCCCACCTGAAGAGGGGGGACAGAAAACCAGAAAAAGATACAATCACCATGATACCATTGGAGTATTTGGACGATCTCGCTTATGAAATACGCGGGGCTGCCATGGAGGTGTACAATGAGCTTGGACCTGGCCTGCTAGAATCGGTTTATGAGAATGCTCTTATACAGGAATTCAAGCTCCGTGAAATAAAAGTGGTATCGCAGGTTCCTGTCAACATAACGTATAAAGGCGCTGTGGTGGGTAACGATTTGAGGGTAGATTTACTTGTCGATGATACAGTGATCATTGAACTTAAATCTCTTGAAGAGATAAAGAAAGTTCATTACAAGCAGCTGCGGACATACCTGAAGTTGCTAAATAAGCCGCAAGGCTGGCTTATAAACTTTGGAGAAGGGGATTTTTCAAAAGGGATGATCAAATTAGACAATTACGATTTCCACGTATAATTTCCTGCTCGCTGCGCTCACGAGCCCCCACAGATCTATCTATTGGTTTTATGGATTACGCCGCAGGCGGGAGAGGAGAAAAAAACTGGATCTATGGATTACGCCGCAGGCGGGAGAATAAAAAACTCAGGAAAAAAAATATGGATTTCGCGGAGCGGGAGGTAATGGCGTTTGCCAGGGAGCATGAGGGGGAGGATACGGCGCGGCTGCTGCTGTCGGCGGGGCGCTATCCTGGCATCGACATGAAAGCCGCCGTGCAACAGATCGAGGGGTTGCGGACGGCGCGGGAGAAATGGCCGTCGCTGGTGGGGTGCGCGGAGTATCTGTATCCCCCGCGCCTCAACCGCGAACAGTCGTCATCCGAAGCCGCCGCACTCTATAAATCTCGTATCATATCCTCCTGCGCGCCCTGCGGGCTCACGAAGCCCACGGCGGGCTTAAGAATAGCCGACCTCACGGGCGGCATGGGCGTCGACACGCTGGCTTTCGCCAAGGTGGCGGAGCATGTAGACTATGTGGAGCGCGACGCGCAGCTCTGCGCCCTCATGGAGCACAATCTCCGTGCCCTCGGCGTCACCAACGTCACCGTCCACTGCGCCGACAGCCTCCTGTGGCTCGCCGCCAACCCCTCGCCGCTGTCCGTCCTATATCTCGATCCTGCGCGCCGCGATGCCGCCGGCCACAAGGTGGCGGCCTTCGAGGACTGCACGCCCGACCTGCTGGCAAACCTCGCGCTGCTGCGCGGCAGCTGCCAGCGGCTCCTCGTCAAGGCCAGCCCCATGATAGACCTCGCCCTCGCCTGTCGCCAGCTGGGCGGCGTGAGCGAGGTGCATGTCGTGGAACTCAGGGGCGAGTGCAAGGAGGTGCTCTTCCTCCTCGGCGGCGACGCCGCCGAGGAACCACAAACAGTGTGTGTCAATCTGAATAATCCGAGTATTCAGAATATTCAGAAAACCTTCACCTTCACTCGCTCGGAGGAGGCCGCCGCCGAGGCGGACCTCTGCGATGCCGTGGGTGCCTGGCTCTACGAGCCCGGCGCCGCACTGATGAAGGCCGCCCCTTACCGCCTCCTCGCACAACGCTACGGGCTGCTGATGCTGGGCCCCAACACCCACCTCTACACCGCCGACCGCCGCGTCGAGGGCTTCCCCGGCCGCGTGCTGCGTGTGGTGCAGGAAGTCAAGGGCGGTCGCAAAGAACTCGCCGCGCTGCTCCCCGACGGCCGCGCGCATGTCGTCACCCGCAACTACCCCGCCGAAGCCGCCACGCTGCAGCGTCAGCTGGGCCTCCGCGAGGGCGGCGACCACTTCGTCGTCGGCACCACCGTAGGTCGCCGCCGCACGCTGCTCCTCTGT
>CACZRR010000036.1 GCA_902783595.1 uncultured Bacteroidota bacterium | reverse complement strand
TCCCGACAAACTACAGACCCTCCTGCGTGCCCTTGCCTATCAGGTGGGGTCTCAGGTGTCGTTCAACGAATTAAGCCAGATGTGCTCTCTCGACAATAAGACTGTGGAGCGATATGTCACCCTTTTGGAGCAATGCTATATCATCTTCCGGTTACCCTCCTTCTCGCGCAATCTGCGTCACGAACTAAAGTCGAGCCGTAAAATATATTTCTACGACAATGGCATACGCAATGCTTTGATTGCCGACTTCAACGCTCCCGAGATCAGACAAGACACAGGAGCCTTGTGGGAGAATTTTGTCATTGCAGAGCGTATGAAGTGCAACGAGTACCACCGTCGGTGGGTGAATTCGTATTTTTGGCGTACAAAGCAACAGCAGGAAGTGGACTACCTGGAAGAGGGAGGAGGAAAACTAAGTGCATACGAGATAAAATGGAACCCGCGCACCAAAGCATCTCTTACCAAGACCTTCGCCGAAGCCTATCCAAATACCGAACTACAGGTTATCACTCCCGAAAACATAACTGACTTTCTAATTTAGGTCGGCCCGTATGGCACAGATTTTTGAACCATGAAAATACAATTTGTCAGCGACCTGCACCTGGAATTCCCAGAGAACCGCACCTTTCTTGAGGATCATCCGTTGGAGGTGACGGGCGATATATTGCTCGTTGCGGGAGACACCGCCTATCTCGACCTTCCCGATTCAAAGGAGGACACCTATTCGCGGTATGCTTTCTGGAATTGGGCATCGGAGAAATATCAACGGGTAATTGTATGCTTTGGAAATCACGATTTCTACGGACATTATGATCTCACCACCATACCCGACGGTTACTGCAAGCAGATACGCCCCAACGTGCATGCTTACTATAATGGAGTGGCTAAAATAGGAGATGTGGACATTATTGTCTCCACCCTTTGGGCGCATATTGCCCCTGAAAACTCATATCTGACCGAGCGTGGAGTAAATGATTTTTACCGTATCAGATACAACAGCTACCGACTTTCGTCCGACACTTTTAACCTTGAGCATGAACGATGCCTACAATTTGTAAAAAAAGCGGTTTCGGAAAGTAAAGCGAGGTTCAAAATTGTGCTCACACATCATGTGCCAACGAGGCTATGCACTGCTCCTGAGTTCCGCGAGAGCCTTATAAATGGGGCTTTTTCAGTGGAATTGGGCGTTTACATTGCAGGGACGGACATTGACTATTGGATTTACGGACACTCACATAGAAATATTGACGCACAGATTGGCAACACTTATATCCTATCAAATCAGCTGGGTTATGTGTCTTATGCCGAGCATCGAACAAATGGATTCAATCCAGGGCGATGCATTGATGTAAGATGTAACACGGTTAAAAATGAAAATTGATGTTACCAACCAAAAAGTTTTACAACATGGAATACATCACCTATAAAAGCCGCATAGCAGCCATTGACAATGGCGAGGAGATCGGGGAGGTGACCTTTCCCGAACGTGACGGCGTGTATGTCATCAACCACACCTATGTGGACGACCGCTACCGCGGGCAAGGTATCGCCTCGGAGCTGGTGCGGCGGGCGGTGGAGGAGATAGAGAATCGCGGCGGACGCGTGGAGGCAACATGCTCGTATGCGCAACTCTGGCTGGCAAGAAACAGAGGCTGCGAAATCACAAGCCCACTGAGCTGCCCGATAAATTAGATCAGCAGATTAAAACCATTAATATAATATATATAGAATAATTATGGCAACCATCTACGACTACAAGGCCCTCGCCAGCAACGGCAAGGAGATTGACTTTGCCGACTTCAGAGGCAAGGTGATGCTCATCATCAACACCGCCTCCAAGTGCGGCTTCACTCCGCAGTTCGACGGACTCGAAGCCCTGAATGAGAAGTACCGTGACCGCGGTCTGGTGTGCATCGGATTTCCCTGCAACCAGTTCAAGGAGCAGGACCCCGGTACGGACGACGAAATCGAGGAGTTCTGCCGCATGAACTACGGCGTGACGTTCCAAATCATGAAGAAAATCGATGTCAACGGCCCCGAGGCGCACCCCATCTTCGAGTACCTGAAGAGTGAGGCTCCCACCGAGGAGTACCACGGTTTGAAGGCCAAGGGTGCTGCCGCCCTCTTCAAAACGATCAGCAAGAGCGTGGAGAAAGAGAGCGACATCAAGTGGAACTTCACCAAGTTCCTCATCTCCCGCGACGGGAGCGTCGTCAAGCGGTACGCCCCCACCACCGAGCCGAAAGACTTCGAGAAGGATATCGAAGCGATGCTGTGACGGAATGGCGACCTTGCATATCGGCGACATAAAAGCTATCGCCCAAAGGGCGCATGACGATGCGGCCTTCCGCGAGGGGTTGTTCGCGGCCCTGCAGGGCGACGACCGCGAAGAAGCGGTACATGCCGCTTGGGCGCTGACACATCTGCCGAAGGGTGATGTGGAACACATCGCCACCCACCGCGAGATGTTGGCGGCGGTGGCCACCACGACGGGCGACACGTCGTTGCGCCGCATCACCCTCTCGCTGCTGGAACGTACCGACTGGACGACGACAGACCCCGACGAGGTGCCGGAATACTATGTGGCGCTGCTGAACTTCTGCATGGAGCACATGATGATGACAGACGAGCCCTACGGCGTGCGCTCACTGTGCATGAAGCTGAGCTACACGCTAAGCCTCCCCTACCCCGAGCTGCTGGGCGAACTGCGTCAGAGCCTGCTGATGATGGAGCCGTCGGAACTCGACACAGGAGTAAAGCACACGCGCAACAAAATACTCAAAAGCCTATGACCTTCGAGGAGCAGCTGTTTGCACTGCAGGATACGCGCTACCGCGATTTTCACAAGGGGCTGGTGCCGGGAATGCCCGAGGGGCACATTATTGGCATACGTATGCCAGCGCTGCGACAGCTGGCAAAGGAGATAGATACAGAGCAGATACTCGCCTCACTGCCGCACCGCTACTACGAAGAGAACCAGCTGCACGCTATCGTGCTGAGCGGCATGAAAGACTACGGCCGCTGCCTCAAGGAGGTGGAACGCTTCCTGCCATACGTCGACAACTGGGCCGTATGCGACGGTCTGCGGCCACGCTGCTTTGCCAAACACACCAATATGATACTGCCCCATATCCGCCAATGGATGAGATCCGGGCACGAATACACTGTGCGCTTCGCTATAGGGCTGCTGGAGGCTTTCTACTTAGACAAACACTTTGAGCCGCAGCATCTGCAGTGGGTGGCTTCCATCCATCGCGAGGAGTATTATATCCGCATGATGCAGGCCTGGTATTTCGCCACCGCGCTGGCCAAACAATGGGAGGCTACGCTGCCCATCATTCCCACCCTACCCGAGTGGGTGCGGCGCAAGACGATACAGAAGGCCTGCGAGAGTTTCCGCGTGAGCGACGAACATAAGGAATTACTGAGAAAAACAAGAAAACCATGAAACAATACAATTTCGACGAGATCATTGAACGCCGCGGTACCGACTGCTTCAAGTGGGACGCGCTAAAGGCGATGTACGGTCGCGACGACCTGTTACCCATGTGGGTCGCCGATATGGATTTCCGCTCGCCGGACTTCGTGCTGGAGGCCATCCGCAAGCGCTGCGAGCACCCCGTACTGGGGTACACCATGCCCGGCGAGGGCTACTGGATAGCCGTTACAACATGGTTGGAAAAACACTATGCCCTCCGCACCACCAAGGAGACGCTCCATTTCATCCCCGGCATCGTGGCGGGCATCAGCTACGCCCTACTCGCCCTCACCCAACCCGGCGACAAGATTCTGGTCACCACACCCGTGTACCACCCGTTCCTGCATGTGCCGAAGGATGCCGGCCGCATAGTGGTAGCCAGTCCGCTGAAGATATCGGGCGGCCGCTTCGAGATCGATTTCGACGACTTTGAACGGCGTGCCGCAGGATGCAGGGTGTTCATCATGAGTAATCCCCACAATCCCGCCGGCACCGTTTGGGGGAAAGAGGTGCTGCAACGCATCGCCGACATCTGCGAGCGGCACAACGTCCTCGTCATCAGCGACGAGATACATGCCGACCTCAGCCTTCCTGGCCACCAGCATGTGAGCTACGGCGCCGTCAGCGACAAGGGGATCCTCTTCATGGCTCCCAGCAAAACCTTCAACATCGCCGGTCTCGGAAGTTCCATCTGCCACATTGCAGACCCCGACCTGCGGAAACGCTTCTTCGGATGGCTCGACGCTCTGGGTGTCGCCGGCGGCAATATCTTCGCCTTCACAGCCGCCGAAGCTGCTTTCGCCCACGGAGAAGAGTGGCGCCAGCAGATGCTACGCTATATCGACAATAATGTGCATGTGCTCGACGCCTTCCTCCGGCAGCGTCTGCCACGCGTCAAAGCCGTCCTCCCCGAGGCTTCCTACCTCGCCTGGCTCGACTTCAGCGACTACGGCATCGACCACCACGACCTCGCTGAACGCTTCATCCAGCACGCTCACGTTGCTATGAACGACGGCGGCGACTTCGGCGGCGAGGACTATCGCGGATGCTTCCGCCTCAACATCGGCTGTCCTCAATCCACACTCCTCCAAGCCCTCGACAGCATCGCCAACACCCTGTAAAACTTCCACTTTACACCCTCTCCACCAGGAAGCTGACGGGGCGGAAGCCGTCGTTGCAGCTAATCATCGCGCTATAAGGGTTCTTCATCCATCCATCGTAGAAATTGCCCTCGCCGCGTGCCAGTGCTTCCACAAAGGGACGCATGCTCTCCCAAGCGCTGTCGCACATGCCGGCGGGCTTCTGCCCCTCTTCAGCCACCCATACCTGTCCCTCACAGACATCGCAGGTGTGGTCGATGGGGTTCTCGTAAAGGGCCTGCAGGTCCTTGTAGTCCGCTTTGCGGACGGCGGTGATTTTCACGGCGTACATATTGGGGTTTTACGTTTGACGTTTTATGGGGTGCAAAAATACGATTTTTTTTGCCGGAATAAAAAAAAGTGCTACTTTTGTATCCCGTATTTTTCATTTCAAATCAACATATCTATCTGTCTTTTTATGAAATACGGGTTCGACAACGAGAAGTATCTGCGGATACAATCCGAACACATCAAGGAGCGCATCTCCAAGTTCGGAAACAAGCTTTACCTTGAATTTGGCGGTAAATTGTTCGACGACTACCACGCCAGTCGTGTGCTGCCGGGTTTCCAACCCGACAGCAAGCTGAAGATGCTGACGCAGCTGA
Organism: uncultured Bacteroidota bacterium; assembly: GCA_902783595.1. Classification (GTDB taxonomy): domain Bacteria; phylum Bacteroidota; class Bacteroidia; order Bacteroidales; family P3; genus Colimorpha. The sequence goes on along the minus strand of CACZRR010000036.1, from coordinate 500 downwards.
AGGACGATGCCGAGATTGTCATCGTCATCAGCGCAGTGGACATCGAGAAGAATAAGAAGCGCGGGGACCTCGGCATCACCTACGACGAGGACGTGCTGCGCCTGCGCGAGGTCTTCATGGAGCGGGGCTTTCTGGTCAGCGGTGTCGTGATCACCCACTACAGCGGTCAGGCCAGCGCGACGGCCTACCACGAGCGCCTGGAGCGCATGGGCATCAAGGCCTACTACCATTATATGATTGAGGGCTACCCCACGAATGTCGAGCTGATCTGCTCGGATGAGGGCTTCGGCAAGAACGACTACGTCGAGACCACACGTCCGCTGGTGGTCGTCACCGCCCCGGGTCCCGGCAGCGGCAAGATGGCTGTGTGCCTGAGCCAACTCTACCAGGAAAACAAGCGCGGCATCAAGGCAGGCTACGCCAAGTTCGAGACCTTCCCCATCTGGAGCATCCCGCTGAAGCACCCCGTCAACATCGCCTACGAGGCCGCCACCGCCGAC
>CACZRR010000035.1 GCA_902783595.1 uncultured Bacteroidota bacterium | reverse complement strand
GTTGTTTCTCTTTATCAACGGACACCACTGCACAGCGATGGATTGGGTGATGTGGGTGCTGAGCGCCAAATGGTCGTGGTTGATTGTAATTGTTGGGGCTTACTGTCTCACTGCCTTGCGCCACGATCGCCGCCGCTGGTGGTTGCCGCTGGCTGCCATAGCACTTTGTTTTCTTCTGGCCGACCAAGGTTCTGTGCAACTTTTCAAGAATACCGTCTGCCGCCTGCGTCCTTGTCACGCGCTGGAAGGTGTACACCTCTTCCGTGAGGGTTGCGGGGGACAGTATGGATTCATCTCGTCGCATGCCGCCAACGCCTTTGCTATTGCCACCTTCTTTTTCATGCGCTACCGCCACCGGGGTGGCAGAGCGGTGGGCTCAGCCATGCTTGTTTGGGCGCTGCTCACCTCCTATTCGCGTGCCTACCTCGGCAAGCATTATCCTGGCGACCTTCTTTGCGGTGCCCTCTTTGGGGTGCTTTGCGGACTTATTGTAGCGACATTGGTTGGGTATTTGGAGAAAAAATGGTTTGAGAAAAGAGAGTCTGAAAAACAGTGCGGAGATGGGGGCGAGATGCGATGAAACTGGGAGCGGACTGGGAGCGGACTGGGAGCGGGGTAGTCGGAGAGTCTGATTTTTAGTCGGTTACATTTTTTAGAGAATTCGAATCGTACAGATAACATTGTGTATTGTTTTGAAAAATAGTCTATTATGTCTCTCCTTGATATCATCTTAGCCATTCCACTCGTCTGGTTTGTTTACAAAGGCTGGCGTCACGGTTTGGTACGAGAGGCAGCCACTTTGGCTGGTGTGGTTGCCGGTATCTGGGCGGCGGTGCACTTCTCGCAGTGGGTGGCGGGGTTGATGGGTCTGACTGGCGACGGAGCCATACTTATTGCCTTCTTCATCACTTTCGTCGGTGCTATGGTGCTGGCCTGGTTGCTTGGACGCAGCATCGAGGGTCTTATGAAGGCTGCCAAGCTGTCGCTGGTCAACCAATTGGCGGGAGCCCTGTTAGGGATGGTAAAGACACTATGCATACTCTCTGTGGCGCTCAGCACCCTTGAGCTTGTGGATCACAAAGAGATGCTGCTCACCCCCGAGGTGAAAGACAAGAGCATATTATACCGTCCTGTACACAACACGGGCAATAAACTCACCGAATCGCTCAAGAGTTATATAGAAAGCCACAAAAAAGAGATAGCATCATGATTCTCGCTCCCATGCAAGGACTTACCGAGGTGCTCTTTCGCCGCACCTACGAGGAATGTTTTCCTGGCGTTATTCCCCTTGCTGTGGCCCCATTCATATCGCTGACCCACAACCTGCTATCCACCACTCACAGTGCATTACCGTCGGCGTTTGACGACGTGTTGCCCGAAAACAATCGGGAGTCCATGACCGTTGTGCCGCAGATTCTCGGCAAAGAGCCCGAGGAATTTGTCGCCGTTGCCACAAGGCTGCGCGACATGGGTTATGATGAGGTGAATTGGAACATTGGCTGTCCGATGCGTGCCATCACAGCCAAACACCGCGGCAGCGGCATACTTCCCCACCCCGATGAGTTGCGCGCTGTGCTCGATGAGGTGATGCCGCGTCTGCCCCTACGGCTGAGTGTCAAGATGCGCTTAGGCTTACAGCATGCTGACGAATGCTTTGGTGTGGCTGCTGTGCTGGCCGACTACCCTCTTGCCTCCATCACAGTACACCCACGCCTCGGGCGCCAACAGTATAGCGGGGTACCTGATCTCGACACCTTTGAACGGCTGTTGCCACTGCTGAAAGTACCAGTGATATACAATGGCGATCTACGCTCACAGGCTGATATCGATGGGGTCATGCACCGTTTCCCAGGTCTGCACGATATTATGGTAGGACGCGGAATCCTCTATAACCCCACCCTCCCCCTCGGCATCAGCGACGCCAGGCAATCGGCCTTGTTCATACGCCGACTTATCGAGGCCATTCATGAAACTTTCCCGTACGAGCAAGGTCGCGTGAGAAAGATAAAGGAGTACTGGTGCCTGCTATGGAAGTCGCAGCCCATCAGCGAGATGGATGCTCGCAAGGCGCTTCGGGAGCAAGATTTGGAGACTGTTGAAAAAATCATTTTTGAATTATTACAATAAAAGCGATTTTTTTGCGTAATCATCTTAAATTTGAATAGCCGACTGCTCATGCAACGCATTGCCATACTTCTTTTCCTAACTTTTTTCGTAGCTTGCAAGGGGACGCATACCGACGAGGAAATGACCGACAGTGTCAAGCTTGCCTCACTTGACGCTGCTTTGGAGCGTCGTCCCAAAGATGCCTCCCTGTTGGGTGCGCGGGCACAGGTGCTTCTCGACCTTGGTCGCATCAAAGAGGCCTCCTACGATATTGCGCGAGCGCTGCAGGAAGAGCCAGACAACGTTGATTTCCTACTTCTAAAGGCCAATATTTGTTTTGCAGGCGGCAACGTGAGCGACAGCTACGGTGCCCTGGAGCGTGCGCAACAGTTGTCGCCGGACAATACGGAAGTGCAGCTTAAGATGGGCGAGATCATGTTCTACAGCCGCGACTACGACCGAGCCCTGCAGTGTCTCACCAAGGTCACCACCAAGGAGCCCAACAACCGTACGGCGCTGGTGATGAAAGGCTTTGTCTACAAAGAGCAGGGCGACACCGCCAAAGCGGTACAGATACTGCGCCTGGTGACCGACAAATTTCCCGACTATGCCCTCGCCTATGAGGAGCTCGGCGTGCTTTACGCCTCGGTGCTCAACCCCTTGGCAGTGGAATACCTTACCACGGCGCTGCAGCTGGAGCCCTCGAATACCAATGCCATCTATGCGCTGGCCCTCTACCACCAGGATATTGGACAAGTTGATGAGGCCGAAGCGCTCTACCGTCGCATTCTCGACATCAATCCAGCGAGTGCCGACGCCCTCAACAACCTTGGCTATCTGCAGCACGCCTACCACCATAATGATGCGTTGGCCGCCGAATATTACAATCGTGCGCTCGCCGTGGACCCGAACCATCAACAAGCCATACAAAACATTAACGATATAAAACAATGAGTACACTAAAAGGTCGCAATCTCATCTCCATCACCGATTTCTCGCGTGACGAGTACATTGAAGTGCTTGATATCGCCGAAGAATTCGAGAAAAACCCGAAGCAGAAAATCCTGAGCGACAAGGTGGTCGCCACACTCTTCTTCGAGCCTTCCACGCGCACCCGTCTCAGTTTTGAGAGTGCTGCTAACCAGCTGGGGGCACGCATCATCGGTTTTTCCGATCCCGGTGGCACCAGCGTGCAGAAAGGCGAGACGCTGCACGACACCATCGTCATGGTTTCGTCCTACAGCGACCTTATCGTGATGCGCAACCCCAAGGAGGGTTCGTCGCGCTATGCCTCCGAGGTTGCCTCGGTGCCCGTCATCAATGCCGGCGACGGTGCCAACCAGCACCCCACGCAGTGTATGCTGGACCTCTACAGCATCCGCAAGACACAGGGTACCTTGGAAAACCTCAACATCGCCATGGTGGGAGACCTCAAATACGGCCGTACGGTGCACAGCCTTGTGCAGGCCATGTGTAACTTTAACGCCACCTTCCACCTGGTGTCGCCCACGGAGCTTAAGTTACCTTCGTCGGTGAAAATGAGCATCAAGAATGCTGGTCTGAAGTACTACCAGTACACCGACCTGCGAGAGATCATACCCACCGCCGATATTATCTATATGACCCGCGTGCAGCGTGAGCGATTCCCCGATCCGATGGAATACGAGCGAGTAAAAGACTCGTGCATTCTCACCGCCTCTATGCTGCAAGGCTGCAAAGACAATATGCGCATCCTGCATCCCCTACCGCGCGTCAATGAGATTACTACCGATGTCGACTCCACGCCCTATGCCTATTACTTCCAGCAGGCACAGAATGGCGTCTATGTGCGTCAGGCTCTCATGGCCGCCATACTTGGGGCGAGATAATATTTTAAGTTTAAAGGATAAAGATTAAAGGTCAAAGAACAATGGATAATAAAAAAGAAATACTCGTAAGCGCTATTGACAATGGCACCGTGATCGACCACGTTCCCACTGATTCTCTCTACCAGGTGATTCGCATCCTCGGCCTCGAGCGCTACAACGACGAGGTGCTCATGGGCAACTACCTGGCCAGCGGAAAGCTGGGACGCAAAGGTATCGTGAAAATACGCAATAAGCATTTCTCTGTCGACGAGGTGAACAAAATAGCCCTCGTGGCGCCCTTCGCCTCTATCATCGACATCGAAGACTACAAGGTGGTGCGCAAATACCAAGCTGAAATTCCCGACCATATCGACAACTGCGTCCGCTGCGCCAACCCCAAGTGCATCACCAACGCCGAAGTTGTGCCCACACGCTTCGATGTTGTCGACAAGGAGAACCTGAAGCTTCGCTGCCACTACTGCGAGAAGTTTACCACCAAGGAGACGATGAAGTTCACGGAATAGGAGCCAAACACTTTCACACCCATGAAACGCTATATTATCGCACTCTCTATCCTCGCGGCAGTGACCCTTCTGGCCACCCTCTCCGTGCACTGGGCTGCCCCCGACCATTTTCTGCGTGCGATGCCGATGCTAGCTGTCTATTTCACCATTGTTACAGGTCTGCAGCACCTCGTCGTCGTCCGCAACCTCTACAGGTCGCCACGACGCTTTGTCTCAACATTCCTGGCTACGACAGTGGGGACTCTGTTTCTGCATCTTGCCCTGTTGGTATTCTATTTTGTCTCACATCCCCACCAAGCCAAGCTGTTCGCTGCAGCTTTCGCGGTGTTGTTTGCGCTGTTCCTCATCTTCGAGACTACAGCCCTCGTTATCACCGTGAGACGCGAGAAAGATAAACGTCGCAGATAATGTACACGACCCTCATCCGAGGGCCCCGGCACGACACACCGTCATAGCATTTCTGTCGAGCAAGGACGCCGCTACCCGTTGCAAATCAAGGGCAGTGGCGTTCTTTATTGCCTCACGCAACATGTCGGTATGACGCTCGTCGACGTCGGCACCACTCATATAAAGGTAGCGCTGTGAGCGCTCCACGAAACCGTCGACAGCACGCGCCATATCGCCTTCCAACACGCGCTTCACTACCGTCAACTCGTCGTCCGGCATGGGTTCGGCACGCAGTTTGTCCATTTCGTCGAAGATAGCCTCTTCGGCCTCATGCCAGCGTTGGCTATCGACATCGGCTACCACCCAGAACAGCAGTACGCCGCGGAACATCTGCGTGTGCGCCGCGATACCATAGGTGAGTCCGCGTTCCTCACGAAGGTTAGACATCAGACGCGACTCAAAATAGCCTCCCAACGCGGTGGTGAGGAGCACAAAGAAGGCATAGTCGGCGTCGTACCACCGTAATGGCAGTACCCTGCCGATACGCAAGGATGTCTGCTCCACCCCCAAAATATGCTCGACAACGACGGCAGGGTCATGGTGGGGATCACTCAAGATGAGATGAGGACGCGAGGAGGTACCAATTGTTTCTCCAAAACGTGATGTTAGCGCCGAGAGCAACTTATCGTCGAACTTACCGCTGACAACAAGATCGAAATCAGCAGGAGCATGTGTGGCGTCATAGTATTCGGCGATGACCTGCCTGTCAAGCAGCAGGGCGTCGGCAGCGTCGGCATAGGCACCAAGGGGATGATCGGTGCCAAAAAGTGAACGATAGAAAAGCCGGCGCGCCACCTCACGCGGCTTACCCAACTGGGCAAGGATCCTGTGGTGCTGTTGACGGCGGTACACCTCTACCTCCTCCTCGGGAAAGGCTGGCGACAGCAGAAGATCGGGCAGAATACCCATCAGGTCGGGGATATACTTGGGTAGCAGGTAGAATGATGTGCTACATATCATCGTGTCGACACTGTGGTCGACGACAATGCCGCGATAGTCCATAAAATCGGCCACATCAGCGGCAGACAACGTCCCTCCCGCCAACAGAGCAAGGCGCGTGGCGGCGCCAGCAACCAAAGGACGCGGCTGGTAGGCGGTACCCGATTCGGTGACAAAGTCTATCTTCACAAATTCAGCATCCGCTGAGGGAAAAGTGGTGAGCACAGGGATTGAAACTTGAAAAATGAAATCTGAAACTAAGAGAGGATATGTCAGAAGAGTACGGTGACCTTCAGGTTGAGCTGACGCGCAGTGAGATAGTTGGGTACCCTCCACGGGATGCCTTCGATATCGTTGACCCACAGGTAGGAGATGACGTTGCGGAAGTTGAACAGGTTGAAGACCTCGATGCCTATCTGCACGTCGTCGACGAGGCGGAAAAGACTCATATGCTTGAGCTTCTCAAACTGCGATAGACGTATGGTGTTGCCCCAATCGACACGATAATAGGAGGGCAGACGCAAATCCTCGTCGACAGCACCAGTGAAAGGATTGGTGACCGGCAAACCCGTGGAGTAGACCAACGAGAGACTCATACGCCACCATGGACGCGCGGGTAGGTTGTCCTGCAGAAAGAGTTTGACGGAAAAGCGCTGGTCAGTGGGACGCGCCAGCCACCCTTTTCCGTCACCCTCGATATCTTCACGCACCTGCATGAGCGAGAGACTGGCCCACGATTCAAGCCCTTCTATCAGCTCACCATTGAGTCGCAAACTTACTCCGCAAGCATAGCCACGAGCATCGAGGTCGGGATGATAGCGCAGACGCAAGTTGTCGACCGTATAAGGCACGACGGCGGGCATATACTTATAGTATAGGTCACCCGTGAACACGAAAGGTTTATTCCACATACGGAAACGCCAATCGACAGTGCCTGCGACCTGCCACGAATGCTGGGGACCCAGCGTGGTACAGAGGCTGCCGTCGTCTCGGCGGTACTCGCGGTAGTAGGGGGGCTGCACATACCACCCGCCGGCAAGACGGAATAGAAGGTCGTGAACGGAGTGCGGCTTGTAACTTACGCTGAGACGGGGGCTGACGAAGAGAGTCGTGCTCTGGGTACTCTGCGATGCGTGATGGAAAGAGGTGCGGTAAAGGTGGGCACGCAACCCCGCAAGCATGGTCACTTCACCACCACGAGGCGTAAGAAGGTTGACCTCGCGCTGCACAAAACCGACGACACGACCATGCTCCACACTCCCGCTGCTCTTGACAAAGTCCTGCAGCATAGGTGGTACCGGCATATTACTACTATCTCCCAAGGAGGGAAAAGCAATAGGCATAGCATACCCCGCGGAATCTATCCACCGCCACTCGCGCAAATGATCCTCAATGGCTTCATGCTGCATCGTAAGGCCGAAATTCCAACTGCCTAGCACAGCATAGCGCGAGGCTTTGATGTCGAAAGTGATTATATCGGTGGTTAGCCGGTTGCGGGCATGTTCAAGGAAGGTGCCAACACCGCGGTTGAGGCGATTGGTATCGCCCGCACTCGTCTGCGAGAGTTCATAGAGCCAATACTGGCTCTGCACGTCGTAACACTCGCTCTCGCCGATGTGCTGCAAAGCAAGATGTGCTTTTAGATGCCAGAGGTCGGAGGGTCGCCAGTCGGCACTCACGGCACCGAGCAGCGTGCGGTAGCGGTCTTTTTCTTGTCCGTCAAAGAAGATATTTAGTTCTTGCAATCGGCCGGCAAGGGCACTGCCGAAGGTAGTAGTGCGACTCTCGGGCACGAGACCATAGACATTGGAAGTTACGACGGCAAGGAGAGCGAGGTCGAGACGCTCGTTAACATGATAGCCCAGCAGAGTCTGCCAGTCGAGATAATGAGTCGTGTAACTGCCCTCCGTTTCCATGCTTCCCAGCAGATACTCATTATTGTGCAGTCTGGCTCCCGTGGCATAGCTCCAGCGCTCCCCCACCCTGCCTTGCAAGGCCACACTGCCGCCCAGCAGGCTCAGCGACACTACACCTTTGCGCTGCTGCGGACGATGGTAGGTGATATCAAGCGCCGACGACATGCGATCGCCATAGCTGGCATCGAAGCCCCCCGGCGAGAAAAGGATACCCTCAACCAGATCACTGTTGATAATGCTCATTCCCTCCTGCTGACCACTGCGGATAAGCATGGGACGGAACACCTCGATACCGTTGATATAGACGAGGTTCTCGTCGAATGAGCCACCACGCACCGAATAGCGGCTGCTGAGCTCATTGTTGGAGTTCACATCGGGGAGTGTTTTCAGGAGACCTTCCACACCCGCCGTAGGACCTACGGCATCGCCCAGGTGCTCGGCAGCGATGGGCGTGAAGGCACTCTGTCGCGTTTTCTCATCACGCACCTCTACGGCATGTAGCTGTGTGGCTGAGGGCTTCATGGATACATCCATCTCTGTGCGGCCCGCACAGCGCACCTTATGCTGCTGATTCTCAAAACCAGTGAAGGAAAATCGAACCACCACACTGTCGGTACCCGACGGTAGAGTAAGACGATAGAAACCGCGGCTGTTTGTAGTCGTACCTTGTGAGCCTCCGAGGATGCCTACGTTGACGTATTCCATCCTTTCACCCGTGGTGACGTCGGTAACAATACCTTCAAGCACCCCTTGACCATGAGTCAGAAGGGGTGCCAGAAGGATAGATAGAAATATGAATAGTTTGGATTTCAAACGTCGTCTGAGGCCGTAACCTTATTGAGCACTCATGAGCTGCTCGACGCGAGTCTTCACAGCGGTGCTCTCGTCGAGCATGTCAACACGCGAGTAGGCGTTCTGGAGAGCACGCAGGGAGTTGATGAGATTGACGCGTTGCGAAGCTTTGGCATTTTCATCGGTGAGACCGTCGATATAAGCCACCGATTTCTCAAGGTAGGTGATAGCCTGACGGAAGAAGCCTTTGGCCTCCTCGTTGAGTTTGTCGTAGAGTCCCACCGACGCTTCATCGAAGGGATCGAGGGCGTTGGCGGCGTTGTTCTTGTCGACGGCACGGTTGTAGTACATCTTGCCTATGCCGTAGTTGGCGCCAAACTGTTCGGGTACAAGAGTAAGGCTCTCCTGGAATTTTGCCTCTGCCTGTTCATACTCTCCAGCGCTCTCGTCGAGGATGGTACCCACCTTCACGAGCATCACGGGATAGGTGTTGGCGTCGTCCTTGCTTATTGTGAGGGCGTTGTCGAGCATTTCTTTGGCTTTCTCAACGTTCTTGCTGAGAAGGTATCCTTCAGCACCCATGAGGTAGGCCTCGGGATTGGTTTTGCAGTTGCGTTGGAAGAGGTTGGCAACTTTCATAGCTTGCGACTCATCACCTTCTGCCTTATAGAGGTTGAAGAGGGTTTTGTAGACCAGCTCTTTGTCAGTGCGCTTACGCGTAAGAGCGGTGAAGTGCTTCTTTACGCTCGCGGTGTCCTGGAGGGTGAATGCGCTGATACCGGCCATATAGAGCGATTCATTGGCGTACTGACTCTGACCTGCGTTGTTAAACATCTCTGTGGCCATCTCTGCAAGACGCTGAGCTTCGGCGTAGTTTTTTTCACGGTAGGCATCGTAGGCGCGGCTGTTGACATCGGTCCCCACAAAACTGAAGACCTCATTCACCTGCTTGGCCCACTCCTGCTTGGTGTCCAGACGCTTGCACTCGAGAGCAGCGCTATAGGCTTGCTCTGCCCAGTCAGGAGCCAGGTTTTTGTACTTCGACTTCTTATTCTGCGCCTCACCACCTATGCGGGCATAGATGAGGGCTTTGTAACACCACGTTTTGGCATCTTCTTTGGTGTCGGGGTGCTCACAGGCCTTGTCGATCTCCTCCTTGGCCTTATTGAGGTAATTTTTTTTCATGTCCTGATGGGCGCTGGAGACCATTAGTGCCTGAGCGCTAGCGCCGATAGTAAGGGCTGTCATAGCGACGGCCAGCATGATTTTTTTCATGACAATTTATGTTTTATGGTTCTATAGGTTAGTATCGTTTGTTTCCGTTTTATTGCTTTCCAGCATCTCTGTATTGTCAGCGGCACCTTCATTTCCCTCACCGGCGGCGGGCTGCTGCGTGCTCTCTTCCTCGGCGGGCACCTTGGTGATGGAGGCAATGTAGTCTTTGCCGCGCAAGTCTATGAGCTTCACGCCCTGTGTGGCGCGTCCTATGACACGGAGGTCGCTGACACGCAGACGGATGGTGATACCCGATCGGTTGATGATCATCAGGTCCTCCTCCTCGGTGACGTTGGTGACGGCCACCAAAGCACCCGTTTTATCGGTGATCTGCATGGCTTTAACGCCCTTGCCGCCACGGTGGAGCGTAGCACGGTAGTCCTTGAGGCTCGAGCGCTTGCCGAATCCGTGCTCAGTGACTACGAGCAGATCTTCCTCTTCGCTGGCCAGGCAGAGCAGGTCGATGGCAGCATCGTCGTCACCGTCAAGTTCCATACCTTTCACTCCACTGGCTCCGCGTCCCATCGTACGGAATTCCTTCTCGGGACATATCATCACCTTGCCCTTCTTCGAGGCTATGAGCATATAGCTTTCTCCGTCGGTGAGACGCGCGGTGAGCAGTTCGTCACCCTCACGGATACCCACGGCGATGATGCCGTTTTGGCGCGGACGCGAGTAAGCCTCAAGAGGCGTCTTCTTGACAATACCGTTCTTGGTACACATGACGATGTAATGGCTTCCGACATATTCGCTGTCACTGAGGCTTGCCACATTGACATAGGCGCGCACCTTGTCGTCAGGTTCTATGTTGATGCAGTTAAGGATGGGACGTCCTTTGGTGTTTTTCTCTCCCTCGGGAACCTCGAAGGCCCGCATCCAGTAGCAGCGTCCTTTCTCCGTGAAGAATAGCAGGTAGTTGTGGTTAGTACATGTGAAGATGTGCTCCACAAAATCCTCGCTACGCACAGCGCTGCCTTTTGCACCTACGCCGCCGCGGCTCTGTGTGCGGTATTCGGTGAGGGGCGTGCGCTTGATGTAGCCCTTGTGGCTGATGGTGATGACCACCTGCTCGTCGGGAATGGTGTCTTCGATGCGGAATCCGGCAGCGTCGTACTTGATGATGGTGCGACGTTCGTCGCCGTATTTCTCGTCGAGCGCTTGCAGCTCTTCTTTGATCACCCTCATGAGTACGTCATGGTTGCCGAGAATCTCCTTGCAGTGCTCAATGAAGCGCATCTTCTCGTCGTATTCGTCCTGCAACTTCTGATGCTGGAGGCCGGTGAGCTGAGCCAGGCGCATATCCACAATGGCTCGTGCCTGCAGGTCGCTGAACTGATAGCGGTCCATAAGTCCTTGACGGGCCTCATCGGGAGTCTTGCTGGCTCGTATCAGCGCCACAATCTCGTCAATGATATCGATGGCGCGGAGCAATCCCTCCAATATGTGGGCTCGCCGTTCAGCTTCGTTCATCTCGAAGCGCGTGCGACGTGTCACGACCTCTTCGCGGTGCTCCACAAAATATTGTATCAGTTGCTTGAGGTTAAGCAGTTGGGGACGTCCGTGTACCAGAGCGATATTATTTACTGCAAAACTGCTCTGCAATTCGGTGAGTTGGAACAGCTTGTTGAGCACCACGTTGGGCACCACGTCGTTGCGCAACACATACACCACACGGATGCCGTCCTTGTCGCTCTCGTCGCGGATATCGAGGATACCTTCTATCTTGCCCTCCTTCACCAGCGCCGCCGTTTTCTTGATCATTTCGGCCTTGTTCACACCATAAGGCACTGTGGTAGCCACGATGACGTTGTGTCCTTTGCTGTCCTCTTCTATCTCGGTGATGGCACGGATGATGACGCTACCGCGACCTGTCGTGTAGGCTTCGCGCACTCCTCCCATGCCGTAGATGATGCCACCCAAAGGAAAGTCCGGAGCTTTGACGAACTCCATGAGTTCCTCGATGGTGATGTCGCTATTGTCGATATATGCCATGCAGCCCATCAGAACCTCGTGCAGGTTGTGGGTGGGCATATTGGTAGCCATACCAACGGCAATACCATTAGAACCGTTGATGAGCAGGTTGGGCAGAGCGGCAGGCAAAACACTGGGCTCTACGCCTTCGTTATCATAGGTAGGCACCATATCGACCGTGTCTTTGTCGATATCGGTCACCAACTCACCGCTGATCTGTTTCAGACGTGCCTCCGTATAGCGCATAGCGGCCGGCGAGTCTCCATCGATAGAACCGAAGTTACCCTGCCCGTCGACGAGGGTGTAGCGCATACTCCAATCCTGCGCCAGACGTACCAAAGCTCCATAGATACTGCTGTCGCCATGGGGGTGGTATTTACCCATCACATCTCCCACAATACGGGCACTCTTCTTAGTAGGCGTATTATAGAGAATGCCGTTCTCATTCATTGAGTATAGTATACGTCTGTGTACGGGTTTGAAACCATCGCGTACATCGGGCAAAGCTCGCGCCACAATCACACTCATTGCATAGTCGATATAGGCGCTCTTCATAGTCTGCTCAATGTCAACACGCACAATTCTTCCGTTATCTTCCATATTAATATTATTAAATATCAATCGTTTAAACACTGATGCCCCTATGGCATGAACAAGCAAAGATACAAAAAAAATACATACAAAGAGATATTTTTATTATCCATTCTTCATCCGCCATAATCTCTAAACTTTAATCTTTAAATTTTATATGTTAAACTTTAATCTTTTTTTCGTATTTTTGCTTTTCGGATTTTATCGTCCTCGCAACTAAGAAAAATGTACTGAAATTATTAAATAAGAAAGACATATGACTCTTGCAACGAAGTATGATCCACGCAGTGTGGAAGAAAAATGGTATGCCTACTGGATAGAAAAAGGGTTCTTTCATTCCCAGGTTGACAAGGGACGGGTGCCCTACACCGTGGTCATACCGCCGCCTAATGTAACGGGCGTGCTACACATGGGCCACATGTTAAACAACACGATACAGGATGTGCTGGTGCGTCGCGCACGCATGCAGGGGAAAAACGCCTGCTGGGTGCCGGGAACAGACCATGCGTCGATAGCAACCGAAGCCAAGGTAGTGAAGATGCTCGCTGAAAAAGGCATTGATAAGAAGAGCCTCTCTCGCGAAGAGTTTCTGAAGTATGCATGGGAATGGAAAGAAGAACATGGTGGCATCATCCTGAAGCAGTTGCGTCGTCTCGGTGCCAGCTGCGACTGGGACCGCACAGCGTTCACCATGGACGACATTCGCTACGAGAGCGTCATACGCGTCTTCGTGGACCTGTATAACAAAGGACTCATCTATCGCGGCGTACGCATGGTCAACTGGGACCCCGTTGCGCTCACTGCCGTCTCCGACGAGGAGGTCATCTACAAGGAGAGCCACAGCAAGTTGTTCTACCTACGCTATTATATTGAAGGTTCCGACCGCTACATCGTCGTGGCCACCACGCGTCCCGAGACCATCCTCGGCGACACCGCGGTATGCGTCCACCCCGACGACGAGCGCTACCAATGGCTCAAGGGCAAGAAGGTCATCGTACCAGGCGTGGGGCGTGTGGTGCCAATCATCATGGACGAATATGTGGACCGCGAATTCGGTACCGGCGCTCTCAAAATCACCCCCGCACATGACATCAACGACTATGCGCTGGGTATGAAGTACGGCTTGGAGAGCATCGATATCTTCAACGACAACGGCACCCTAAATGAGAAAGGTGGGCAGTACGAGGGTATGGACCGTTTCGCGTGCCGCAAGCAGATCATGTGTGACCTTGAGGCAGCAGGCCTTGTGGAGAAGACGGAGGATTACACCAACAAGGTGGGTCACTCTGAACGCACCGACGCCGTCATCGAGCCCAAGCTCTCGGCTCAGTGGTTCCTCAAGATGGACAGCCTGTCCAAGAAGGCTCTCGAGGTGGTGGAGAACGGCACAATACGTTTCCACCCCGCAAAGTTCAAAAATACGTATCGTCATTGGCTTGAGAATATCAAGGACTGGTGCATCTCGCGCCAACTATGGTGGGGGCAGCGTATACCCGCCTACTACTTCGAGAAGGACGGCCGCACCCACACCGTGGTGGCGGCGACAGAAGAGGAGGCACGCCAGCTCGCCGCCGAAAAATACGGCTATAGTGGCGCCCTGCGGCAGGACGACGATGTGCTCGACACCTGGTTCAGCTCCTGGCTCTGGCCCATCTCCCTCTTCGACGGCATCCGCAACCCCGGAAACTCCGAAATCAATTACTACTACCCCACCGCCGACCTCGTGACCGGTCCCGACATCATCTTCTTCTGGGTGGCACGTATGATTATGGCTGGCGAAGAGTACCTGAAAGACGTTCCCTTCCGCAACGTCTACTTCACCGGCATTGTGCGCGACAAACTGGGACGCAAGATGAGCAAGAGCCTCGGCAACAGTCCCGACCCCATCAGCCTTATCGACAAGTATGGTGCAGACGGCGTACGTGTCGGTATGCTCCTCACCGCCCCAGCAGGCAACGACCTGCCCTTCGACGAAAGCCTCTGTGAGCAGGGACGCAACTTCAGCAACAAGCTGTGGAACGCCCTGCGTCTGGTCTCTGGCTGGCAAGTCGCCGACAGCGACAGTCAAACCTCAACACTCGACTCACAACTCTCATCCAACAGTGTCGCCGTTCAGTGGATGGAGCAACGTATGGCGCAGGTGCTCGAGGAGGTGGAACACTGTTTCGACGAATACCGTCTCAGCGAGGCTCTCATGGCCACCTACAAGCTGGCGTGGGACGACTTCTGCTCGTGGTACCTTGAAATGGTGAAGCCAGCATTCGGCACCGCTCTCGACAGGGAGACCTACGACGCTACTATCTCCATATTCTCGCGCTTGATGCTGATGCTTCATCCCTTCATGCCCTTCGTCACCGAGGAGATATGGCACCAGCTGCAGGACAGTGATACAGTCTCTTCCATCATGACGCAGCACATGCCTACCTCCGTGTTCTACGACGAGCGGTTCCTGCAGCGTTTCGACACCGCCCGCGAGGTGATTGCCGGCGTGCGCAACATCCGCGCCACCCGCGGTCTCTCCCCCAAGGAGCCCCTCAAACTCAGCTACCTCGCCACAGACCAGCGCTTCGACATCTCTGGTTTTGAGCCCATCATCGCCAAACTGGGAACGGTGAGCAGCATTGACAGCGTTAGCGAGAAACCCTCAGCATCCCTCAGTTTCCTGGTCGGTACAACAGAATGCTTCGTGCCCATGCCTTCGACCATCGACACCGGTGAGGAGCGGCGCAAGTTGCTGGCAGACCTGCAATACACCGAGGGATTCCTCGCCGGCGTACTCAAAAAACTTGCCAATGAGAAGTTCGTCAGCGGCGCCCCAGCCGCCGTGGTGGAGAAGGAACGCCAGAAACAGCGCGACGCCGAAAGCAAAATTGCCGCCCTCAAGGAGCAGATAGCCGCCCTATAAAACGTCTATCATGCTCCGCTATGTTGCGAAAAGACTGTTCTACGGTCTCCTGGTGCTGCTGGGGGTCGTGACGCTGGTGTTTTTCCTCTTCAACATACTGCCTGGCGACCCTGCGCGCATGTTGCTCGGTCAACGGGCCGATGCCGAGAGCGTGAGTCTTGTCAGTCGAGACCTGGGTCTCGACCGTCCGCTGCTGACGCAGTATGCGGGCTACCTTGACGACCTATCGCCTCTCTCGCTCCACAACAACGTCGACCCCACGTCTTTCTTCTACCTCGACAGCAGCAAGTATCACTACCTGACCCTGCTCTCTCTCGGCAACGCCACGCTGGTGATCAAGGCACCCTACCTGCGGCGCAGCTATCAGAGTGGACGGCGCGTGAGCGACATCATCGCTGCCGCCTTTCCCCAGACGGCTGTGTTGGCCGTCACCTCCCTGCTGCTGGCGCTGCTGGCAGGCGTCACCCTCGGCGTGGTGGCGGCTCTGAAAAAAGATTCGTGGATTGACAGAGGCTGTCTGCTACTTAGCACCCTGGGGATGTCGTTACCTTCCTTTTTCGCGGCGATACTCATCGCGTGGCTCTTTGCCTATGTGCTGGCTGATTGGACGGGGCTTAACATGTTTGGCAATCTCTACTCCGTCGACGACTACGGCGATGGGCAGTACTTGGATCTGCGCAACCTCATTCTTCCGGCACTCACCTTGGGCCTACGCCCCTTGGCGACACTGACGCAACTCACGCGGGGGGCCCTGCTCGAGGTCCTAGGGCAGGACTATATACGCACAGCCCGTGCCAAAGGGCTCTCACGTCGTCGTGTCGTGATGCGTCATGCCCTGCGAGGGGCGCTGACACCGGTGGTCACGTCGGCGACAGGATGGCTTGCCAGCCTATTGGCGGGGGCCGTGTTTGTGGAGTATGTGTTCGACTGGAAGGGGATGGGCGTCGTTGTTGTCGATGCACTAGACACCTACGACTTTCCCGTAGTGATGGGCGTGATACTCTTTATCTGTGTGCTCCTTGTTGTCATCAATCTGCTCACCGACCTACTCTATGGGGTGCTGGACCCACGGGTGCGACTCTCTTAGTCGCGCAGGCCGTGTACAACGCTTTTCTTGGCTACAAAATTCTTGAGGTAGAAGGGCTCGTAGTAGGCCACATCGTCGGTGATGCCATGCTGTAGTCTTTGCTGTACGATATCCGTCATTCCCTCGGCGGCTATACGGAAAGAAGTGTCGTAGCGCGCATTAGGATGTATTCCCAGGATATCGCGCGTTTTGTCAGCGCCGTCGCCGATGAACATCACCTCTCCCCTATCCAACCACTCGTCGAAACAACCCTTCTCGATGATATCAGCCTGAGTATCCCTCGCCACCACCAAATCATTTTCTTTTTCCACCATCATCGTATAGCATTCCATGCGACGTGCGTCGATCATGGGGCACACCATACCGTGGTAGGCAGGATGCTGCCGGTAGTATAGGGCTGCCATGGAGAGCGGAGTTGGCACCGCCACCAGAGGAATACCCAGAGCATAGCAGAAACCTTTAGCAGTGCTCACCCCTATGCGAAGACCCGTATAGCTTCCGGGGCCTGCCGACACCCCTACGGCGTGGAGATCGCGGGGCGTCAGAGAGGTCTCGCCAAGCATTTCTTCGATGAACACCGAGAGCATGGTGGAATGTGCGTTGGGCTTGTCCGTAGCGCGGCAAGCAACAATGTTGCCGTCGGTGACTATGGCAGAAGAGCATATCGATGTGGCTGTCTCGATAAGGAGTATATTCATGAATTGCAAATTCTTAATTCTGAATTTATCTCATATCTATCACTTCAGCGTCTGGATGGTCGGCTGTGTTGATGACGAAGGGAGTCTTGATGGATGATGTGGTGATGTTGTCGAAGACGTATATTTCGCGGCTACTGTCGTACTTGTGCACTTCGACACGTCGGAGGAGTCCCGTTTCCTCCACTACGAAGAGACGCAACTTGTGGTAGCTCTGTGACGATCGGGGCTGAAGGTCGATGATTGCCGTGCCGTCGGGATCGGTGCGGATATACTTGCTGCGGAAATTCTTGTCTCTATTGGCGATAAGGGTAGCTGGATTGAGGAGGTTGAGGCCGTCGTTGGCGGGGACATTGTTCACCACAATTTCCTTAGCTTTCTTATCCCACTGCCACACTGTGGTTCCGTCGCTGACTATCTCCATAGCGTCCATCACGAGGCGGTAGCGGCCCTTGCTGTAGTAGACGCGTGCCGACTGTTGAGCTGTTGTTTTCTTCTGGCTGTCGAGAATTGAGAGAGTGACGACGCCAGACATATTTTGCAGTTTCTTCGCGGCTTTATCGAGGATAGCTTTAGCCACCTCGTCGAGATTACCTTGAGAGGCGTGGGTGATTTGTGCCGATGCAGAGTGGGGGGCGGAAGGTGGAAAGTGGAAAGCGAGGCTTGCGCAGACCAATAATTTTAGAAACTTCTTCATTTGTCTTTAACTACTTAAACTCCTTTAACTCCCCAATCAATGAAGATTAACACCGATGATATTCATGAATTCTTCACGCGTTTTTGGGTCCTTCATAAAGGCGCCCGTGAAGTCGGAAGTTGTGGTGACGGAGTTTTGTTTTTGTACGCCGCGCATAGACATGCACATGTGCTGAGCCTCGATGACGACAGCTACGCCGAGGGGGTTGAGGGTGTTCTGGATGCAATCTTTGATTTGTTTTGTGAGACGTTCCTGCACCTGCAGACGTCGGGCGTAAGCATCCACCACACGGGGTATCTTGCTAAGGCCCACAATGGTGCCGTTAGGGATATAGGCCACATGGGCCTTGCCGACGAAGGGTACCATGTGGTGCTCGCAAAGGGAGTAGAGCTCGATATCTTTGACGACGACCATCTGTTTGTAATCCTCGTGGAACATGGCAGAACGGAGAATATCCTCGGGGTTGAGGTCGTAGCCGTTGGTAAAGAAAAGCATAGCTTTGGCGATGCGTTCGGGGCTTTTCAGCAGTCCTTCTCTCTCGGGGTTTTCGCCGAGGAGTTTGAGGATGGCCTTGTAGTGCTTGGCCATCTCGCTGACGCATGCCTCGTCGTATTTATCTATTTTTTGGTATCCTAATTCCATGTTATATTTAGTATTGTTTCTTTTATTCAACTTGCAGAAGAAGTCCTTTGAGGTATTCCCCTTCGGGGTGATGTATTGAGACGGGGTGGTCCATTGCATGGGGCAGTTGGCGGACGATGCGGACACGGCGGCCGGCATTCATGGCGGCGGTAAAGACCATTGTCTGGAATTCCTCCTTGCTGACGGCCTGGCTACAGCTGAATGTCATGAGCAAGCCACCGGGAGCAATCATCTCCATGGCGCGCTGGTTGATGGATCGGTAGCCCTTTAGTCCCTGCTGGAGGGAACGGTGGTTCTTGGCGAAAGCGGGTGGGTCGAGAATGATGAAGTCGAAGCCTCGAGCATAGTCGCCGACCTTTGGTTGAGCGTTGAGCGTTAAATACTTTAGGACGTCGGCGACGGTGCCTTGGTGAGGGGCAGAGGTGCCATAGTTCATCTCGACATTATGGTTGCAGAGGTCGATGGCTTTCTTGCTGATATCGACCGTCTCCACATAGTCGGCACCACCCTTCAGGGCTGCCAACGAGAAGCCTCCGGTATAGCCGAAGCAGTTGAGGAGACGGCGTTTGAAGGCAAGCTGCTGGACGAGGGCGCGGTTTTCGCGCTGGTCGATGAAGAAGCCTGTCTTCTGCCCTTCGAAGAAATTCACCGTCAGACGGATGCCATTCTCCAGAACCTCATTCTCAGCGATCTCGTCGCCCCATATAATGCCATCCTGCACACCGCCACCGGGGACGGTGGTGCTGCTCTTGTCGAAAACAGCCTTGAGCGGGTAGCCGTGATCTGTATGCACCTCCTGCACAAACAGTTCTGCCAGCACAGGCAGCAGGCGGTGCATGCCCACGGAATGGGCTTGCAACACAAGGACGCCGTTGTACCAGTCGGCCACGAGACCAGGCAGATAATCGCCTTCGGCATGGACAAGCCGAAAGACATTGGTCTGTTCGTCGCCGAAGAAACCGAGTGTCACACGATAGTTCACGGCGGAATGGATGCGACGACGAAGAATCTCTTCAATGGGCAATGCAGCCTCGTCGGCATCGAAGGTGAGCACTTTGCAGATGATGCTCTCATTCTGGTAGTGGCCCATGGCCATCCATTGGCCGCGTGCATCGACAACATCGACGAGGTCACCTTCTTGTGGCTCACCGTCAATGCGTTTAACGGCACCCGAGAAAATCCAAGGGTGGCGGCGCAGGAGAGCCTTCTCCTTGCCAGGGACGATGACGAGACGAGGCCGGTTCATTGTTTCATATCATGTATTGTCTTCAGCGGGTCGTCGCTCTTGAAAACGGCGTTGCCAGCCACGAGTACGTCGGCACCGGCCTCGAAGAGCTTGGGGGCGTTCAGCAGGTTGACGCCGCCGTCGACCTCGATGAGACACATGGGATTCTTGCGGTCGCAGAGCGTGCGTAGCTGACGCACTTTGGAGTAGGTGTTTTCGATGAACTTCTGGCCGCCGAATCCTGGGTTGACGCTCATGAGCAGCACCAGGTCGCACTCCTGAATGATGTCTTCCAGCAGGTAGACGGGTGACGAAGGATTGAGCACCACGCCAGCTTTCATGCCTGCGTCGTGGATAGCGTGGAGCACACGGTCGTGGTGGTGGCACGCCTCATAATGGATGGTAAGGATATCAGCACCCGCCTCGCGGAAATCCTGCACATAGCGGCCGGGGTCCTCAATCATCAGGTGCACATCGAGGGGCTTCTGGGCGTGGCGCTTGATATGCTTGACGATGGGTTGACCGAAAGAGATGTTAGGCACGAAAAGGCCGTCCATCACGTCGACATGCAGCCAGTCGCACTCGCTGGCATTGAGCATTTCGATGTCGCGCTGGAGATTGCCAAAGTCAGCACTAAGCAGAGAAGGAGATATGAGTTTCATAGTTTCAGTTTTTCAAAGTTTTTTCCGTAGACGCCCTGGGCCTTGTTGACCGAGATGAAGGCATTCTCGTCGATGCGATGGATGATCTGCATGACATGGGCCTTGTCAGTGCGGTGCACCATCATGAGGAGCACCTTCTGGTCCTGCTTGGTGTAGCATCCTTCTGCATCGAGGAGCGTAGCGCCGCGACCGACCTCACGAGCCACGGTGTCGCCGATTTCTGTGTTCTTTTGGGAGAAGACCATGATTTGGTAGCTCTGCTTGTTGCCGTCGAGCACCATGTCGAGCACATAGGTCATCACGCCCATGACGACATAACCGTATACCACATTTCCCAGCTTGCCGGAGACGAAATAGGAACATCCAACGATGACGATATCGATGAGCATGATGATGCGACCAGGCGAGACGTTATGGCGTTTGCAGATGATGAGTGCGATGATGTCTGTGCCGCCGGTATTGCCCCCCATGATAAAGCTCATGCCAATGCCCAATCCGCAGAGTGCGCCGCCGATGATGGCACACATAAAGGGGTCGAACTGCATGGTGCCATCGGCATTCATGAAGAGATTCTCCACATGCAGACCTTGCTGCCACATGATGAAGAACACGGAGCTCATGGCGATGCCATAGATGGTGTTGGCGCCAAATTTCGAGCCCAGCATTTTGAATCCAATAGCCACGAGTATACCGTTGAATATAAGATTGAGGATACCGATGGGGATATGGATGCCCACGGCATAATAGAGGATGGCGGAGAGGCCGCTGACGCCACCACCGACGATCTGTGCCGGCAACATGAAGGCCGACCAACCAAAGGTGTATGTCATCAGTCCTACTGTGATAATCACGTAGGACATGATGATTTGCTTGCTGTTCTTAAAGATTTGCATATTTTTATGAGTGTAGTTTTACGTTTTATGAGTTATGGCTTTTTGCTGTAATCTCGTGGTCCGAATATTGCGGTGCCGAGTCGGATGAGTGTGCTACCCTCGTCCACGGCGATGTGCCAGTCGTGGCTCATACCCATTGATAGTTCGCGGAACTCCGGATGGGAGGCAAAAGAGTTTGTTTTAAGTTGTTCGAATAGGGTGCGGAGCGTATGAAAATCAGTGCGCACGCGAGAGATATCGTCGGTATGGGATGCCATACCCATGATGCCACAAATTCTGACATTAGGGAATGCAGATGGCTGAATTTGTGAGGATGAGAGTTCGTCGGGAGAGAATCCGAACTTTGTTTCCTCCTGAGCCACATGGACCTGCAAGAGAACATCGACGGTTCGGCCCACTTTAGAGGCGGCCTTATCCACATCGGCGAGATGGGTGATGCTGTCGACCCCATGTATCATGGAGACAAAAGGGATGTAGTACTTCAGCTGTTTGCTTTGCAGGTGACCTATGAAATGCCACTCAATGTCAGAGAGTGGGTGGGTGGCTGGGTGGCTTAGCGCCTGGTGGGTGCAAAGCATGTTGTACTTGTCGCGCAACTCGGTGGCGTAGTTTTCGCCGAAGATATGCTGGCCAGCCTGATAGGCTTCAAGGATATCCTCGACGGGCTTAAGTTTCGATACGGCAATGAGGCGTACCCCGTCGGGCAGCTGACGTAGAACAGATTCCAGGTTATCGCTAATCATGATTGTCTAGAACGAACGAAAAATAAAAATATTGTATACATTAGCTCTGCAGTTGCAAATGTCGGGATCCATCGGCAAGCACCTGCTGGACAATTTGCGTTGTCATTTGCTTCAATTCGTCAAGGAACTGACGCGATTCATATTTATGCGCTTCAATATCTCTCAACTTCTTTTCCCACTGTCCAGTAAGTTCGGCGCTCTTAAGCAATTCTTCATGTATAACATCGATAAGAGCAATACCAATGGGAGTTGGTTCAAGGCTTTTACGCACCTTACGGATGTACTGTCGCTTGTATAGCGTCTCGATGATGGCGGCTCGTGTTGACGGGCGCCCTATACCGTTGGCTTTTAGTGCATCACGTAGTTCCTCATCATCCACCATCTTACCTGCCGTCTCCATGGCGCGGAGTAGCGTTGCTTCTGTGTAGGGCTTGGGGGGCGTGGTCTGCTTTTCTGTCAATGAAGGCTCATGAGGTCCCTGCTCACCGCGGACGAAATCGGGTAACGCCTGCTCTTTCTCGGGGGTATCAGTCTTGTCGCCTTCATCGGTGCTGCCACTCTTGCCGCCGAACACCACGCGCCAACCCTCGTCGAGGATCTGCTTTCCTGTAGCCTTAAACTCAACATCTTCCACATTGCCGAGAACGGTGGTGGTGGAAAATTTGCAATCAGGGTAGAAAACGGCGATGAAACGTCGTGCCACCATATCGAAGACCCGCTTCTCGTCGGTGCTGAGCGATGCGTTGCGAGGGTCTTGTCCGGTTGGGATGATGGCGTGATGGTCGGTGACCTTCGATGTATCGAACACCTTCTTGCTCTTCTTTAACTTCTTACCCATAAGAGGCTGTATAAGTTCAGAATACGGCGTAATACCCTGCAGTATTTGTGGGCAGCGGGCATAGACATCGTCAGAGAGGAAAGTGGTGTCGACACGGGGATAGGTGGTGAGTTTTTTTTCGTAGAGCGACTGTATGAACTTGAGGGTGTCGTCGGCGCTGAAAGAATAGCGCTTGTTGCATTCGACCTGCAGGGAGGTAAGGTCAAAGAGTCGGGGTGGTGCTTCGGTCCCCGCTTTCTGATCGATATCGTTGACCGCGAAGAGCTTGTTGCGGATGGAGTCCAATGCTTCATTCCCCTCTTGAGGATCCTTTATCTTACCTTTTGTGGACGAGAAGGTTACACCTCTATAGAGAGTGGAAAGTACATAATATTTTTCGGGCTTGAAAGAGCGTATCTCCATGTGGCGCTTCACAATCATTGCCAACGTAGGGGTCTGCACACGACCGATGCTTAGCACCTGACCCTGCTGCTGACGGAACTTAAGCGTGTAGAGACGTGTGGCGTTCATTCCGAGCAGCCAGTCTCCAATAGCGCGACAGAGCCCGGCCTCGTAGAGGCTCTGGTATTGTTCTTGCGGACGCAGGTTGGCTAAGGCATCGCGGATGGCCTCCTCGGTGATGCTGGAGACCCAGAGGCGCTGCACAGGGCAATGCGCGCCAGCCTTCTGCATGACCCAACGCTGTATGAGTTCGCCCTCTTGCCCGGCATCGCCACAGTTGATAATGCTATCGGCTTGCTGCATAAGATGCTGAATGACATCGAACTGTTTCTTGTATCCGTCGTTTTCGATGAGTTTGATAGCAAATCGGGGTGGGATCATGGGGAGCGAGCCAATGGACCAACGCTTCCACTGATCGGTATAATCCTGTGGCTCCTTGAGAGTGCAGAGATGGCCAAAAGTCCACGTCACCTGATAGCCGTTACCTTCGAGATAGCCGCTATGGGATGTTGTGGCGCCTAACACTTTGGCAATTTCACGCGCCACACTGGGTTTTTCGGCGATGCAGACGATCATTAATTTAACTTAAATGAATTTTTAGTATCGGTGGGTAGATATGGGAGAAAGATGGGAGCGGATATGGAGCGGATATGGAGCGGTGACGGATAGGGTATTGGATATTAATAGGTTACAATAAATATTTTTTATAAGTAACTGATTTACAATATAGAAATTTTTTCAGTATTACGGTTAGGAAAGATGGATTCTTGAGGAAATGTTAATTTTTTATGAGGCGTAGCGCACTCCACCCATCGCGGCACTTGCTGTCGAGGAGAGAGAGTCCCAGTGTGGCGGCTTTCTGGAGTAGCGACGCTTCGTCGGCCTGATAGAAACCGCTGATAATGAGGCTACCACCTGCATTAAGAACCGACGCATAGCGATGCATATCGGCAAGGAGAATGTTGCGGTTGATATTGGCGAGGATGATATCGAAAGCGCCCATATTGGCATCTCCGTGCTGCGAGGCAGCTGCGGCATTTGCCAGCAGGGTGGCGTCGCCGAGATGCAGGTCGATAGCCACATTGTTGGTGCTGGCGTTTTCCTTCGCGTTGCGGAATGCCCACTCGTCGATGTCGATACCTACTACCTGTGCTGCTCCTCTGCGGGCGGCAAGGATGGCGAGGATGGCGGTTCCACATCCCATATCGAGGACACGGCATCCCTGGACAGGTATCTCGGCGACGTAGCTAAGCATCATGTAGGTGGTGGGGTGATGTGCCGTGCCGAAGCTCATCTTGGGCTCGATGATGATTTCGTAGTCGGCATCGGGGCGGCAGGGATGGAAGGGGGCACGCACAAAAACGCTGCCGCCGTCATAGTGTACAAGAACAGGCTGATGCCCCTTTTCCCACTCGGCATTCCAATCCTTGTCCTCCATCTCTTCAGCCTTGAATGAGAGTAGGATGGGGAAGTCACGTATGGCGTTCTGCAGCCACGTGGCATCGTAGTCGGCCAAGGGGACATAGGCTTTCAGGCCATCGGTGATATCGACAAAGCTCTCGTAGGGGCCCTCATTACCGAGCAGGTCGACGAGCAAGTCGCGGAAAGGCTCGGTCTGGGGCATTGAGAAAGTTACTTCAATATATTTCATGATTCATAATTCATAATTCAGCAGGATATTCCACTTTTGTGAGGAAGAGACCACAAGCGGGCATGCTGACGCCAGCGGCGCAGCGGTCTTTGCTCTCGATGATCTGGCGAAGGCCATCGAGGGAGAGTTTGCCGCGTCCCACATCGAGAAGGGTGCCCGTGACGCTACGCACCATGTTGCGCAAAAAGCGGTTGCTGCGGATGGTAAAAACAAGCTCCTCTCCCACCCTGTCCCAGTGTGCCTCGGTGAGGTGGCAGATGTTCGTCTTGACCTGTGTGTGGAGTTTAGCGAAGGAGGTGAAATCGTCGTACTGCGTGAGGATCTGTGCTGCCTGGTTCATAAGGTCGATATCGGGCTCGTAGAAGATGCGGCAGTAGTGACCGGAGCGGAAGGGCAGCTTAAGATGAGAGACATGATACTGGTAGGTGCGTGCGACGGCATCGAAACGGGCGTGGGCGTTGTCGGGGACGGGGAAGATATCGAAGATGACGATATCTGAGGGGAGGATATTGTTGAGTTTGAAGAGCAGGACGTCGAGGGGGGGCAGCGCAGGGTCAAGGATATCGAGATGGGCATAGAAGTCGGCGGCATGGACGCCGGTGTCGGTACGTCCGCAGCCGACGACGTTGAGGGGCTGGTGGAGGATGAGCGACAGGGCGTGCTGCAGCACGCCCTGTACGGTAGGGAGGCCGGGCTGCACCTGCCAACCGTTGTAGGCGGTGCCGTCATAGGCCAGATGGAGGAAGAGGCGACCCATTAGGAGAGGATGGCTTTGATGCCTGGGAGGGTCTTGCCCTCGAGGTATTCAAGCATAGCGCCGCCGCCAGTGGACACGTAGCTCATCTGGTCGGCGAGGTTCATCTGTTTGACTGCTGCGACACTGTCGCCGCCGCCGACGGCGGCGAAGGTACCCTGCTTGCAGGCCTGTGCGACGCTGCTGGCGATGGCCTTGGTGCCCTTGGCGAATGTTTCCAGTTCGAATACTCCCGCGGGGCCATTCCAGAGGATGGTCTTGGATGCGAGGATGATGTCGTGGATTGCCTGGCAGCTCTTGGGGCCGCAGTCCATGCTTTCCCAACCGTCGGGCACCTCGCCGGAGGGCACGACCTGGGTGTTGGCATCGTTGGCGAAACGGTCGCCGATGACGCTGTCGACAGGGAGGTAGTAGCGCACCCCTTTCTCATCCATACGACGCATGAGGTCGCGCGCGAGGTCGAGCTTGTCATCTTCGCAGATGCTGTTGCCGATGCGGCCGCCGAGGGCTTTGGTGAAGGTGTAGCGCATGCCGCCGATGATGATCATGTTGTCCACCTTATCGATGAGATTTTCGAGGATGCCTATCTTGCTGCTCACCTTGCTGCCGCCGATGATGGCGGTGAAGGGGCGCTCGGCGTGCTGCATGAGGCGCTCGAGGTTGCGCACCTCGTTTTCCATGAGGAAACCGAAGTACTTGTTGTCGGGGAAGTGAGAGGCAATGACGGCGGTAGAGGCATGTTCACGGTGAGCGGCGCCGAAGGCGTCGTTGATGTAGCAATCGCCGAGAGCTGCGAGCTGCTGTGCGAGGTTGTCGTCGCCCTTGGTCTCGCCGGGGTAGAAGCGTATGTTCTCGAGGAGGAGGATGTCGCGCGGCTTGAGGTTACGGGCCATCTGCTCGGGCTCGCCGGAGCCGAGGAGAGCCTGTGTGAAGAGCACGGGGCGACCTACGAGTGTTTCGAGATGCTTGGCTACGGGGAGGAGGGTGAACTCGGGTTCAAAACCGCCCTTTTTGGGGCGGCCGAAATGAGCCATGATGATGATGGCGGCGCCGTCGGCGAGGAGTTTTTCTATGGTAGGCATAGACTCACGCATGCGGGTATCGTCGGTGATGACGCCGGTGTCGTTGATGGGGACGTTGAAATCGACACGGAGGAGGACCTTGCGTCCGGAGAAGTTGATGTCTTTGATGCTTTTCATGGTGTTATGGGGGTTAAAGGGGTTGTTCACATCATTGTTATTATTCTGCTGTTTTCAGGTCCGCGTGGTGGGGTTCGGAGACCGCCATACCGATATAGAGGGCTGTCAACATAGTGAAAACGAAAGCCTGGATGTAGGCCACGAGGCACTCGAGGAGATCGATGAAAACGGTCATAAAGAGGCTGACGACAGTGACGCCGCCGCCGACAGCGGCGCCCATGATGCCGCTGAGTATGAAGATGAGTGCCATGAAGCTGAGGACCATCACATGGCCGGCGGTGATGTTGGCGAAGAGACGAATCATGAGCACGATGGGCTTGGTGAAGACGCCTATGACCTCGACGAGAGGCATGAGGGGGAAAATCTTAAGCCAGGCAGGGACGCCAGGGGTGTTGAAAATGTCAATCCAATAGTGGCGATTGCCGCTGATGTTGGTGATGAAGAAGGTGATGACGGCGAGAGTGGCGGTGACAGCGAGGTTGCCGGTGATGTTGGCGCCAGCCGGGAAGAAAGGAATAAGGCCCAAGATGTTGCAGAAGAAGATGAAGAAGAAGAGGGTGAGCAGATAAGGGAGATAACGGCGATAGTGAGCCTCGCCGATCATGGGACGAGCGATGCTGTCGCGCACGAATACCACGAGCAGTTCGACGATGCTCTGGAGACCCTTGGGCGCTTGGTTGCGGCGCTTCTTATAACCTGCTTTGGCGATGAAGACGATGACGATGAGGAGGATAACGGCGATGAAGATGGCCGCGGAGGTCTTGGTGATGCTGAGGTCGATGGGCTTGACGACGTTGCCGGACGCATCGAGGACTGGATTGCCGAGGGTGTCGACACAGATGATTTCTTCGCGAGCGGCGCCGCCGCCGATGAGACGATAACCCTTGTAATCGGCATGTCCATGATGGAAACGCGAGGAGAGAAAGAAGTCGACATGACCGTTGTTGACGAGGATGATGGGGAGAGGGATAGCGACAGCATGGTTGCCGTCGTCGCTGCGGTAGTCGAGGATATGCCAGGAATGTGCGTCGGTGACGTGCCCGATGATCATCGATCCAGGGTCAAAATCATTCTGCTGTTTGGATGCCCGAGAGACGGAGGGCAAGAGAAGCAGAAGAATGGGCAAGAGTGGTAGAAGGCGTTTCACGTTTTACGTTTTAGGTTTTACGTTGTTTGTGGGGGCGGCGTTGTTGAAGATGTCAATCTGGAGGGTGTCAAAGAGGCCGAGCTGATTACAGTCGCAGTGTCTGTCGGGTGTTGCGAGCGAACGTAGCGCCTGTGCCACGATGCGGTGCAGCGCCACGGGGCGCTGCACACCACATTGCTGGGCATACAACGTCAAACGTCGCACCTCGGTCTCGGAGAGTACCACGGTGTAACGCTTGACGTTGGTTTTCTTTGTTTTTTTCAAAGGGAGAGGGTGTTAGTATAGAGACTTGTAGGGCGCCATCACATCGGCAGCTTTTTTGGCCAGGTCATCGTCGGCGAGAGATAGCGAAGCCACATCGCGCAGGAGGGCCATAATCTGCAGGTCGTTGGCGAGGGTGGAGCGTACGCCTGCTGCCTTGTTGCCTGAGAAGCGGGACAGGTAGGCAATCTCCTGGTAGTAGTAGTTGAATGCGGCGTTCCACAATTCGACGGCACGGGAAGTTCCGATTACATCCTTGTAGAGACCAATGGCGTCGATATGGCTGCCGCCGGAGAGGGGTACGTAGATGCTATAGAGGTCGACAGGGAAGTTTTTGGCCGGGAAGAGGCTGTCGTAGTTGATGAGTAGAGCACGGGCCTTGTCGACGTGTCCCTTCTGATACTCGTCGCTGGCGAGGGCGAGGATGGTCTGGTGGAGCGAGGGCACGAACTGCTGGCTGCTGACGGGGTCGACGTAGATGTCGCGGTCGAGGTTACCCCAGCGGAGGGGTTGTCCGTCGGCGCCGTGGATAAAGAAGTCGGCGCTCTGGTCGGAGAAGCGTTGCGTCTTAGGATAGGGTATCATCTTGTAGTTGAGGCCATCCTGGACGGTGTAGGCGTTGATGAAGGGGAAGATGTCGGGGATACCGCTGGAGCCGGGGTTCATAAGGTTGATGTCGCGCAGGAAGCGGTTGGTGCCGACGATGTCGAGTAGCATGAGTTCGTGTCGGTAGATCGACTGGCTCTTGATCTCCCATCGTATCACGGGGTCGACCTGGTCGGCTATCTCGGCGGGGATGACGCCGGCGGAGACGAGCGCGGGAATGTCGAGGGTGATTTTAAAGCGCTTGGTGGGGAGGTAGTAGAAGGACTCGCCGGAGCGCTGATCGGAGATGGTGAAGCGGTCGGGGTGGTCGCGCATGAGTGCCAGTACTTCGCTGACCTCCATGTAGTCGGAAGAGCGATCCATAACGAAAGTCTGGTCGTGACCGAGGCCATAGAACTCCTTAGGCAGAGTAAAGGGTAGCGCGGGGCTGTCGTAGAGCTTGTTGAAAAGCTGCTCGACGTACCAGTACATGCCGGAGAGGGTGTAGTTGAGGATACGCACGTCGGTGCGGGTACCCTCGACCTCCTGGGCGTACCAGAGGGGGAAGGTGTCGTTGTCGCCGAAGGTAACGAGGACACTGCCATGCTTGAGGCTCTTGAGATAGTTTTCTGCGAAATCGCGGGCGGCGGTCTTCTGTGAGCGATCGTGGTCGTCCCAGTTTTGCGCCGCCATGAGACAAGGCACGCCGGCCATGGAAGCCACGAAGACGACGGGGAGGACAATCTTGTAGGCCGCCTCCTTATGCTTCTTGAAGAGTGCCGAAATCCATTCGGCGAGGGCGATGACGCCGAAACCTATCCAGATGGCGAAGAAAGAGAAAGAGCCCACAAAAGCGTAGTCACGTTCGCGCGGCTGGCGTGGCGGCATGTTCAGGTAGATGGCAATGGCGAGACCCGTCATGAAGAACATGATGAAGACCACGAAGGCGTCCTTGGGATGCCGGCGGAGGTGGAAGATGAGTCCAACGATGCCGAGCAAAAGCGGGAGCAGGTAGTAGGTGTTGTGCGCCTTGTTGCTACGCATAGCGTCGGGCATGTTGTCCTGAGGACCGAGGCGAGCCTCGTCGAGGGCCTTGATGCCGGAAATCCAGTTGCCGTTGAGGTAGTCGCGGGTGCCGTCGGCATTGAAATAATGGCCTTGCGAGTCGTTCTGCCTGCCGGCGAAATTCCACATGAAATAGCGCCAATACATCCATCCAAGCTGATAACGGTTGAGGAACTTGATGTTCTGTGCGAAGGAAGGCTTGCTGTCGCCATAGGTTTTACCGGCCCAATATTCGTAGAAACGTGGGTGCTGACGCGATGCGTCGTTGCTCCACATGCGCGGGAGGAAGCCTGTGTGATCGGGACGATAGATGTACTTCATGGCGTAGGCAGCTGCGACATAATGGTCGCGGCCTTTTTCGTCTTTTCCGCGTATATATTTGGTATAACCGCGTTTTGCGTCGATGGGACGTCCGGCGGTATAGTACTGTCCCGAGAACAGGGGTGTGTCGCCGTACTGCTCACGGCCGAGGTAGGCACGCATAGCCACAGCATCCTTCGGTGCATTCTCGTTGAGTGGCGTATTGGTGTTGGCGCGGATGACGAGGACGAAGAAGGAGGAGTAGCCGATGACGAGCATCGTGAAGCTCAAAATCGCCGCATTGATGACGGGATGTCCTTTGCGGTGTGTGAACCAGAGGCTCCAGACGATAACCGCCGTGAGAAGGAGGAAGAAGAAGATGGTGCCGCTATTGAACGGCAGGTGCAGCACATTGACAAAGAAGACATCGAAAGCCGAGTCGACATTGACAATAGCTGGGATGATGCCCCACAGGATGAATCCCAGCGTCACGAGCGAGAGGAGGCTGGTGAGCAGGAACCCTTTGAGGGTCACCTTCTGCCACTTCTTGAAATAGACAACAAAGAAGATGGCCGGCACCGCCAGCAGGTTGAGCAGGTGCACGCCGATGGCGACGCCAATGAGGAGGCTGATGAGGATAAGCCAGCGCATGGCGTGGGGGTCATCGCTCTGTTCTTCCCATTTGAGGATCGCCCAAAACACCAATGCCGTGAAGAAGCTGGACATAGCGTAGACCTCGCCTTCCACTGCCGAGAACCAGAACGAGTCGCTGAAGCAGTAGGCCAGGGAGCCGACGATACCTGCCGCGAAGACGCCCCATGTGCGCCAGTCCTTCAGCGAGGGGTTGGCGGGATCGGGCAGCAGATGCTTGCCGAGCATGGTGATAGCCCAGAAGAGGAAAAGGATGGTGAATCCGCTGCACAGGGCGCTCATCACATTGACAGCATGTGCGGCGTTCTCGGGCGAAGAGAACATGGAGAAGAGACGTCCGATGAGCTGGAAGGTGGGCGCTCCCGGAGGGTGACCCACTTGCAGTTTAAAGGCCGTAGCGATATATTCGCCGCAGTCCCACCAGGAGGCCGTTGCTTCGGCCGTCATAACATAGACAGCACAGGCTATTAGGCCTATAATCCAGCCTATGACGTTGTTGGCTAAACGGTATTGTTTCACTTTTATGAGTTATGAATTATGATTTATGAGTATCTGAGTGGCTGAGGTTTAATCTCTTAGGATTGGCATTGTCATGCAGCGGGCGCCGCCGCCGGCGCGTGGCAGCTCACTTCCCGGGAAAGCGGCTACGAACTTGTCGTAGTGGTGCATGTCGACCGCGCCGCTGACGATGTCCTCGGCCTTGAGCACCTCGAAGCCAGCCTTGTTGAGGGCCTCGATGGTGTGCGTATTGCGCCGGTAGCCCATCACCTTGCCCTCGCCGAGGGCGAAGAAATTGGCGCCGGAGTGCCACTGTTCGCGCAGTTGCATCCACGGGTCGCTGCCGCCGCCGATGACTGGGTCGATGTCCCACCCGAGGGTGCGGAGGCCCGAGACGATGTTGGGCACCTCCTGGTAGCTCACCTTGCCGCCGGCGACGGTGATGAGTGTGGTGGCTTTTCCCGCAAAGAGACCTGTCTTCTTGAGCATAGGCTCGAAGGCCATGCACTGGTGCTTGCCGAGGAAGGTAAAGACCATGTCGAGGTGGATGAAACTCTCTGGAGCCATGGGGAGTTCCTGTACAAGGATATGGAACTTTTCACGCTCGGCTGCGAAGGTCTGCGCCAGGTATTCTATGCCTTTTGCGTTGGTACGAATCCCCTGCCCGATGCATAGCAGATCGGGGGCAGCTATCTGCACATCGCCGCCTTCGGTACGCGCGTCGGGATTCCATTTCATGGCGTTGAGTAGGTCGACGCCGAAAAAATGGCTGAAGATGGCTTCGTATATCAGCGTCTCGCGCTGGCGCACGTCGAAGCTCATGGAGTTGATGAGCACGCGGTCGAAGACGGTGGACGAGGCGTCGCGGGTGAAGAAGAGGTTGTAGAGAGGCTTGAGGAGGTAGCGTTGGTCGTCCAGACCGTTCCAGGAGGGGTCTTCGTAGCCCTCAATAAGGATGGCAGCCAAAGAGTGGCTGTCGAGGTGCATGAATGTTGGTACGAGAGCGATGCAGGCGTCCATAGCGCAGCTTTTCTCGACGAGGTGGCGACGCACGTCTACATCGTCAAGCAGTGTCTCGAGGATATCTTCGACATAATATACATCCGTCCACTTCTCCAGTACACCACAGAAATTGGTATACTCGACGTCGACAAGCGGCTTGTTAAGGATATCGCTATAGAGGGCATGAGCGGCGTTGAGTGGCGTCATACGTTCAATCTCGACGCCAGGACGGTGAAGGAGCACGGCGCGCAGGGTCCCCGTTTCGGATGCCACGCTCACGCGGCAGGGGCCTTTTTTCATTCTATTCATCATCTGTTCAAGCGTTTAGTAGTTTGCAGTATATAGATAGTGTTGTGCAAAGATAAAAAAAAATTATGAGTTATGAAATATGATCATTTTATATTTCTTTGGTTTTTTATTGTTTCATAGGCGGCATTGATTTCCTTCATCTGTTCGGCGGCATTGCGTTGCATTTCGGGGCCGAGCGACGCCACCCTGTCGGGGTGGTATTTCAAAGCCATTCTACGGTAGGCCTTGCGCACCTCCTCGTCGGAGGCGCTGCTGTCGATGCCGAGCACCTTGTAGGGGTCTTTGTGAAAGGCCGAGTGTCGGGGTGGCTGAGAGTCTGAGTAACTCCCGCGAGACCCCACATGGCGTTGGTGGATGGAGGTGTAGTCGTTGGTCGAGATGCCCAGGTTGGAGGCTATACGCCGTAGCACACGGAGCTCGTTGGCGTCGAAAGATCCGTCAGCACCTCCCAGGCCGAAGAGGAAGTCGACCATGTGGTAGCGCGTGTTGTAGTCGGTATTGACCTTAACCTGATGGCAAACCTGCTCAACGGGAATCTCTTGCTGCACCATATCGTGGAGGATGCGGAGCATCTTTTTTCCGTTCTCGTCGCCGTAGTTGTGCCGGAGGAAGGCTTTGACATAATCCAGCTCGCTGCGTTTCACAACCCCGTCGGCCTTCATCACGGCGGCAATGAGAACCATGAGTGCCACATTCACGTCGGCCTGTGTGCCCGTGTTGTGGTAGGGACCGTGTGTGGCGCCGATGCTCTCGCCTTGGGGGGCTGCGTTGTCAATCCCTCTGCCGATCCAATAGCCTATGATGGCTCCTATGGGACCGCCGACAGCCCATCCGAGGCCGGTGAATATCCACTTCTTTATTGACATTTACTGATTGAGGTATTGATAGATGACCGACTGGATGCGTGTGCGCACGTTGAGTGCGGCGAGGCGGTTGGGGGAGGAATCCGGATAGACGCGGTTGGAGAGGAAAACGAAGACGAGGTCGTAGTCGGGGTCGACCCAAAGCATGGTGCCTGTGAAGCCGGTGTGACCGTAGGAAGCCTGCGATGCTTCGGGACAGACCTGTGCCGACGCTGAGGGCTGGAAGAGCTGCTTGTCGAACCCCAAGGCACGTCGGTTGCCCTGCTGCGCATAGTGGCGCTGGGTGAAGAGGTTGATGGTCTCGGACTGAAGATATCGCCGTCCGTGGTAGATGCCGCCGTCGAGGAGCATCTGCATGAGTGCCGCCACCTCGGAGGCATTGGAGAAGAGGCCTGCATGACCACTCACCTCGCCCATAGCGAAGGCGTTGGGGTCGTGGACGAGGCCACGTATGAGGCCGCGTATGGAGTCCTGCTCGGTAGGTGCAATATACTGCAGCGCAACACCATGCGTGAGGGGTCGGAAGGTGGTAGACAGCAACCCCATGGGGCGATAGAACTGATCCTCGACAAAAGCGTCGAGCGGCTGGCCGCTAACTTTGGCGACGACATCGCCGAGAAGCATGAAACCGAGGTCGCTGTATAGCATACCCTCTTTCTCGTTGAGGGGCGACGCGGCGACGAGGCGCAGGATGCTGTCGTAGTCGTGGCCCCGCTTCCAGAAGGCGTCGAACGCCTTGAGACGAGCGTGGTGCGAGAGGACCTCCGCGATGGTGATCTTCGCTTTGTCGGTGCCACGAAGGTAAGGAAGATATTTGCTTAGGGGGTCGCTGATACGCACCTTCCCCATGTCGACGAGGCGCATGAGTGCCAGCGTGGTGGCGGTGACTTTGGTGAGCGACGCCAAATCGTATACTGTTGAGGAGGTGACGCGAGCCTCGGTGCTGTCGTAGGTGAGGCGACCATACTGTCGGTCGAGCACCACCTTGCCGCGGTGCATCACGAGCAGCTGGCAGCCCGGCATAGCCTTAGCGGCAATAGCATCGGCGACAATACTGTCGATGGTTTTGTCGAGGGCTATGTTGAGTTCGGCGACGATGGAGGCAGAGGCCTGTCGCCTGTCGACGCCGGGCACCACGATGGGGTCGGAGGCATAGGGCAGCACATAGTGGTATTTGGCATGCAGCAGACGGCGGCAGTGGCTGTTGACCATGCGGCGCACATCGTCGTCGTGACGTACGGCGTCACAGATGACATCAATGGCACGCTCCACATCGGGGGGCAGAAGGAGGATGTCGTTGCCTGCCTTGAGAGCCTCCAGCTCACCTTGTCCATCGCTGTAGGTGGCGGTGACTCCTTTCATATCGAGACCATCGGTAATAACAAGTCCTTTAAATCCCAGCGTGTTGCGCAACAGTCCCTCGATTATCGTGGGACTCAACGAGGTGGGACGCTCGGCGTCGTAGGCGTCGACGCGCAGGTGTGCCACCATAACGCCACCCACAGCCGCATCGATGAGGGCGCGGAAAGGCGGCAGCTCGATGGTGTCGAGGTGCTCACGCGAATGCTTTATGACGGGCAGCTCAAGATGGCTGTCGGTACGCGTGTCGCCGTGGCCGGGGAAATGTTTGGCGAAGGCCATCACGCCCTGACTTTGCTGTCCCTGGGCAAAAAGTGTAGCCAGACGGGCCACACGAGCGGGGTCGGCGCTGTAGGAGCGCGTGCCAATCACGGGGTTGTCGGGGTTGGAGTTGACGTCGACGACGGGAGCGAAGTTGAAGTGGATACCCATCATGCGGCATTGCCGCCCCACCTCTACGCCCATGTCGTAGACGAGGCTGTCCATGTAGTGTGGCAGCATTCCGAAACGTGCATTGCGTGGGAAGGAGTAGAGGTCGCGCAGCCGCATGCCGAGTCCCCACTCGCCATCGATGCTGATGAAAGGCAATACAGCCGACTGGTTGCGCAGGCGTTCCGTCAGCTCGGCCTGGCGTGCTGCGGTGCCAGCGAAGAAGCAGTAGCCGCCGACGCCGAGGGTGGTCATACGGCGTGCATACTCCATCATCTGCGCATCGGTCATATCCGATGGCACCCTGACGATCATGAGCTGAGCGACACGTTGTTCGAGGGTGAGGGAGGCGAGAACGGAGTCGACCCATCCTTGTTCGGGGTCGGCGAAGGTGTAGCGGCGGGCGTCGAAACGATGCGTCAGGGGTTCCGTCACGCGCTGTGCCGTGGTCTCAGCTATCAGGCTGGCGAAGAGGACTAAGATAAAGAGCGTTTTTTTCATGCTGTTGGGGTATTTATGCTACATGCTCCAGGATGTACTGCACCTGACGCTGCCTGGGGTTGCCCTCGTAGTTGAGCACCACGTAGTCGGCCTTCATGACAGCCTCGTCGGCGGGGTCTTGGTTGGCGATGCGCTGGAGGAGCCGGTTGTCGTCGATGCCGTCGCGCAGACGCAGGCGTCGCAGGCGCTCGTCGAGGTCGAGGTAGACACACACGACGACATCCATCGCCTTGTCTAAGCCGTATTCATAGAGTATGGCGCTTTCGAAGACGACGAAGGGGGCGTCGGCGTGAGCGTGACAGAAGCGGTCGAAGAGGTCCATCACGCGGGGATGGACGATG
The DNA here is from genome assembly GCA_902783595.1 of uncultured Bacteroidota bacterium. Classification (GTDB taxonomy): domain Bacteria; phylum Bacteroidota; class Bacteroidia; order Bacteroidales; family P3; genus Colimorpha. Next base: position 7,960 of record CACZRR010000035.1, on the reverse strand, counting down.
GCGTTGAGTCGTGCCAGCGCCCCCCGGTCGTTAAAGACGATGTCGGCGAGCCGACGTTTGTCGACGGCGCCGCGTTGGTCCATCACCTGGTCGCCGAACTGCCGACGCAGGAGGGATATAAACGAGGGGTCGTCGTAGAGGCGCGCAGCCTCGCGGTCGGCGACGAAGGCAGGCACGCCGAGTCGTTGGAACTCGGCGACGACGGTGCTCTTGCCGCTGCCCATGCCTCCTGTTATGCCTATTTTTTTCACTTCATCACAACGTATTTGACCTCGTGTGTCGAGAGGTTTCTGATACGCACGCCCTGGGGGAAGCGCGCGAGGCGCACAGGCAGCGCTGCGGCGCCGCGCAGGATGTCGTCGTAGCGCACCTGCACGACGAAGTCGCCGGCCTTCACCGTTGCCAACTCCTTGTGGGCCACCCACGCCGTGAGGGTGACATGATCGGGATAGAGGCGCACCCTGCTGTCGGGCGGTGCGCCGACGAGTGCGACGGGCAGCGAGAAGGAGCGTTCGACGAACGACGTCACGGGGAGCGTGACGGTGATGCTGTCGGAGGAGGCGCGGATGTCGCCGCGGGCCTTCCATACGGGGTCGAGCGCCAGGCGGAAAGACGCCGTCGTGTCGATGTCTGCCACCGTGACGGGCCTCACCCCTACCCTGTCGACCTGTGCCAGCAGCGCGGGGTCGCCGTAGAGGGTCACCTCGGCGGGCTCGACCACAGGCTCGCCATAGAGGCCATAGCCCATGGCGAAGAGGAAGTTGGCTGCCTGCAGCGAAGGGTGGAAAGAGCGGTGACCGCGCTGTGCGAGGGTGGCGCGGAGGGTGTCTTCGCCCAGCTGCATCTGGCGCAGGCCGTAGCGGTCGAGGAGACGATGCAGGTGCTCGTCGAGGTCGGAGGTGGAGATGGCGATGGTCATAGCGCCGCTGTCGTCGTACGCCACCGTGCGCTTCTGCAGCGGCACGTCGACGACGAGGACCAAGGGACGGGGTGTCAGCCTCATCGCCAGGCTGCCGAAACCGGACAAGGTCCCCTTGACGGTGACGGCAGTGTCGGCGCGCACGAGAGCATAGCGCGTGGTGTCGTAGCCGCGCATCTCGACGGTGACGCTGAGCGCCGTCTGGCGATAGTCGGACATCGCCAGCGCCCACCACGCCAACGCCGTGAACAGCAGTATGACCAGAAAATGTCTCACTTCTTGTCCTCAGGTGCGGGCTGGATCATGTTTTTCTCTACCGTAAGGATGACGCCGCCACTGACCTCGACATCGACGGTGGTGGAACCCACCTCGTGCACCTTGCCGTAGATGCCGCCGGAGAAGATGACGCGATCGCCCTTCTGCAGCGCTTCGCGGAACTTGCGTTCCTCTTTTTCTTTCTTACGCTGGGGACGCATCATGAGGAACCACATGACGACAAAGATGAGGATGATCCAGATCAGTCCGCCGCCCATGCCTCCCTGGCCCTGAGCTTGAAGTAAAATTGCAAGATTTGTCATAATAATATAGGATTTAAGAATTAGCATTCAGAGATAGTCACGCTCCCACGCGGGCTGTGATGCGCAGGGTTGTGGTGGCCGGTTGGGCATTGGTCATCAGCGTCACCTCCTGATACTGCTGACCTGCTTTACCGGCGGACTTGAAGGTGACCGTCACGTAGCCCTCGCCGCCGGGGGCGATGCGCTCCTTGGGGTAGCTGGCGACGGTACAGCCGCAGGTGGCCGACGCGGAGGTGATGATGAGGTCGGCGGAGCCGGTGTTGCGGAAATGGAAGCTGTAGCTGATGCTCTCGCCTGCCGAGAGGCGCCCGAAGTCGTGGAGATCGTGGTCGAAGGTGATGACAGGCATCGCGCCGTGGGTGTCGTAGCCTGCGGCGCTCTGTGGATTGCCGATGAGGTCGACATCGAGGTCGCCACGCTGGCCGCCGCCACATGCCGCCAACAGCAATACAGATACAAGAAGAAAAACTTTTTTCATAAAACGATCAAAAACTGATAAACCATACATCATAACTCAGCCAGCCCCCTGCCGCTTTTCTGTATGCGGCCCTGCGAACGCAGGTCGAGAATCAGCTTGTCGAGGATGCCGTTGATGAACAGGCGGCTGCGCTCGGAGCTGAACTCCTTCGACAGCTCTATATATTCGTCCACCGTCACCTTCTCCGGTATCGAGGGGCAGGAGACGAGCTCGGCGACAGCCATGATGATGAGCTGCACATCCATGGGGCTCACACGCTCGAATTCCCACCCCTGCAGGTGTTGGCGGATGAGGCCTTCGGCCTCCTCTTTGCAACTCAAGGCGGCACGCAGCAGCTGGCGGGCGAAGGACATATCCTCCTCGTCCTTCTCGCGGCGGCGGTCGTACATCAAGGGCCACTGCATAGCCTCGTCCATTGCTTGCTCCTCGAGGCCCTTGAGCATCATGAAATTGTATTGCGCTATCTGCTCGAAATCGTCCTCCCATAGCAGGCTGCGCTCGGCGAGCACCGTCACCAGCGCCTCACGGTTCATGAGATAGCGGAAGAGGTTGATGGCAAAATCCTTGTCGACGGCGAAGCCCTCCTCGGGGTTGGCGAGGTAGTCGCGGTAGAAGTCGCGCGTACGCAGATCGAGGAAGGTCTCGCGCACCAAGTCGCTGTGCGTGTCCCAGCAGCCGCCCCACTCGGCGAGGTGCTTCTTGAACTCGTAGTTGTCGGTCATCCTCCTGATGAAACTGTTCTCCACCATCCGCATGTTGGGGTTCTCATCCTCGTGGGTGCGGTGGTATTTCTTCTTGCCGTCTTCGAGCACCTCACGGGCGCTGAGGACAATGGCGGGAAGAAGAGCAAGCTGCAGGATGCCCAACTGATTCAAATGTCCCACATGGTAGTCGAAATTGTGCGCCAGGGTCAGCGCATCAAGATTCTCATAGCGACCCGAATAGAGGGTCTGCAACACCTTACAGCGTAAAAAATGTCGACTTAACATCTATTTGATTGTATCGTTTATAGCACAATGTTTATAATCTTACCGGGTACGAAGATGACCTTGCGGGGCTCGCCGGTGAGCCACTTGGCGCTCTCGGGGGCGGCCTTTACGGCCTCCATAGCCTCCTGCTGTGTGGCGGCGGCAGGCACTTCGATGGTGAAGCGCATCTTGCCGTTGAACTGCACGGGATACTTCACGCTGTCTTCCACGAGGAAGCTCTCGTCCAGCTGCGGCCAGGCGGCATCACACACTGTGCCGTCGCCGCCCAGCTGGTGCCACAGCTCCTCGGCGATGTGGGGTGCGAAAGGCGCTATCAGCACTACCAGCGGCCGCAGCACGGCGCGGTGACGGCAGCCCATGTCGATGAGCTGGTTGGTGGCGATCATGAAGGTCGACACGCTGGTGTTGAACGAGAAACGCTCTATATCGTCGGTGACCTTTTTGATGGTCTGGTGCAGCACTTTCAGCTCGGATTTGGTGCCCTCGCCGTCGTCGGTGGCATTCACTCCCAGGCGCCAGAACTTCTTCAGGAAGCGGTGCACGCCCTCTATGCCTCCTGTATCCCACGGTTTGGCCTGCTCCACAGGACCGAGGAACATCTCATAGAGCCTCAACGTGTCGGCGCCGTAGCGGGCCACAAGGTCGTCGGGGTTCTGCACGTTGAACATGCTCTTGCTCATTTTCTCGACCTCCCAGCCACAGATGTACTTGCCGTCCTCGAGTTCGAAACGCGCATCAGCGAACTCCGGCCGCCAGGCGCGGAAACGGTCGGTGTCGAGAACATCGTTGTCGACGATGTTGATGTCGACATGGATGGGCGTCACGTCGGCCATATCCTTAATCAAGCCTTTCGAGATGAAGAGGCCGTTGTCGGCCTTGTTTCTGTAGACGAAGTTCGAGCGGCCCTGTATCATGCCCTGGTTGATGAGCTTCTGGAAAGGCTCTTCCTTCGCGGCCATACCGAGGTCGAACAGGAACTTGTTCCAGAAACGGGCATAGATGAGGTGTCCGGTGCCGTGTTCGGCGCCGCCGACATAAAGGTCGACGTTCTGCCAGTAGTTCACGGCCTGCTCCGAGAAGTAGCGTTCGTCGTTGTTCGGATCCATGTAGCGCAGATAATATCCGCTGGACCCGGCAAAGCCCGGCATGGTGCTCAGCTCCAAGGGGAAGACGGTAAGGTTGTCGATCAAAGCCTTGTCGACCACACAGCGGTGCTTCACGTCCCAGGCCCATTTCTGTGCGTGACCGAGCGGCGGCTCGCCGGTGGCGGTAGGTTTGAAGTCGCTCACCTCCGGCAACTCCAACGGCAGGCACTCCGCAGGGATGACGTATGGAATATTGTTTTTATAGTAGATGGGGAATGGCTCGCCCCAGTAACGCTGGCGGCTGAAGATGGCGTCGCGCAGACGGAAATTCACCGTGCGGCGGCCAATACCCATGGCCTCGATCTTGTCGATCACGGCAGCCATAGCATCCTTCACTTTCAGGCCACTCACCTCGCCGCTGTTCACGCTCCACCCTGTCTTAGCGTCCATGCTCTCCGTCCAGTCGGAGGCATCACTGCTGACGCCTTTTTCCTGTGTCACCACCTGGCGGATCGGCAGACCGAAATGCTTGGCGAAAGCGAAGTCACGACTGTCATGTGCGGGCACCGCCATGATGGCTCCCGTGCCGTAGCCGGCAAGCACATAGTCACTGACCCAGATGGGTATCCTCTCCTCGGTCAGGGGATTGATGGCATAGGCTCCGGTGAACACACCGCTCACCTTCTTCACCTCTGCCTGGCGCTCGCGCTCCGAACGGTTCTTCGCCCACGCCACATAGTCCATCACCTGCTCCCGCTGCTCGTCGCTGACGATATGGTCTATCAGCTCGTGCTCGGGACACAACACCATGAAGGTGACACCATATATGGTGTCCGGTCGGGTGGTGAAGATCTCGAACTGCGTCGCCTCACCATCCTTCACGCCATCCATCTTGAACCACACGGCGGCGCCCTCACTCCGTCCTATCCAGTTTCTCTGTATCTCCTTCAGGCTGTCAGTCCAATCCACATGCTCCAACCCGTCCACCAAGCGCTGCGCATAAGCCGAGATACGCAGGCTCCACTGGCGCATCAACTTCCTCTCCACGGGGTGGCCGCCACGCACACTCAATCCACCCACCACCTCGTCGTTGGCGAGGACAGTGCCCAACTCGGCACACCAGTTCACATACGTGTCGGCAAGATAAGCCAGACGGTAGTTCATCAGCACCTGCTGACGACGTCCCTCGTCCCAGCTCTTCCATTCCTCGGCGCTGAACGCCAGGGGTTCCGAGCAGGCTGCATCCAACCCTTCGCTGCCCCGCTGGGCAAAACGCTCCTCAAGGGCGGCAATGGGTTGCGCCTTCTGCAGGGTGTTGTCGTAGTAGTGCTCGAAAAGCTGTATGAAGGTCCACTGCGTCCACCGGTAATACTTCGGATCGCAGGTCCTCACCTCACGACTCCAATCAAAAGAAAAGCCTATCTTGTCCAGCTGCTCTCGGTAGCGGGCAATATTCTGCTCGGTGGTGATAGCGGGATGCTGACCCGTCTGTATGGCATACTGCTCGGCAGGCAGCCCATAGGCATCATAACCCATGGGATGCAGCACATTGTATCCGCGCAGACGCTTGTAGCGCGCATAAATGTCGCTGGCAATATAACCCAGCGGATGACCCACATGCAGACCCGCACCAGAAGGGTACGGAAACATGTCGAGCACATAATAATGGGGCTTCGCACTATCGTTCGTCACACGATACACACCCTCCTCACGCCAGTATCTTTGCCAGCGCGGTTCCAGTTCACTAAAATTGTAATCCATATTCATTCAATATGTTATCTGCAGCCCATCGCTCGGCCGCATCTTGCAAATATACAAAAAAAAACATATCACCACCACCCCACCCCTCTAAATTCTCTAAAATCTCTAAAACTTCCAGGCCCGCTCCCTCCCTCCTTTTAACAAAATTTTAACAATCTACAACCTCCTCATTTTCAACGCCCCCACCAACCTCGCTCCAAGTCCGCTCCCAGTCCGCTCCCAGTCCGCTCCCATCTCGTCGCATCTTCCCCCCTCCCTCCACCCCCAAAAAACTTACCAGCGATTAACTCCTTTTTTCATTTTTTTTTCGTACTTTTGTCGCCTCAAAACAATTATTATGTACCAACACCTGAAAATACAAGAACATGGCAACATTGCCATCATGACTATCTCCGCCCCCAAGAGCCTCAACGCTCTCAACAGCACCATCCTCGGCGAAATAGATGAATACCTCGACGAGTTCGAGGCCGCCAATTTCCGCTGCCTCATCATCACCGGCGACGGCGAGAAGAGCTTCGTGGCCGGCGCTGACATCAGCGAGATGGCCTCCCTCGGCGCCCAGCAAGGCGAGACGTTCGGCAAAAAAGGCGCCACCGTCTTCCGCCGCATCGAGACACTCCCCTGCCCCGTCATCGCCGCAGTCAACGGTTTCGCCCTCGGCGGCGGATGCGAACTGGCGATGGCTTGCGACATCCGTATATGCTCCGACAACGCACGCTTCGGACAACCCGAGGTTGGCCTCGGTATCATACCCGGTTTCAGCGGCACCGTGCGCCTGGCACGTCTCGTGGGCATGGGCATAGCCAAACAGCTCATCTTCTCCGGCAAGAATATCAAGGCCGACGAAGCCCTCCGCATTGGCCTCGTCAATGCCGTCTACCCTCAAGCCGAACTCCTCGACCACGCCATCGACATCGCCAACCAAATCGCCAACAACGCACCCCTCGCCGTACGCGCCGCCAAACTATGCATCAACACCTGCTACGACATGCCCGCCGAAGAGGCCATAGCTTTCGAAAACCGCGCCTTCGGCCTCTGCTTCAACACCTCCGACCAAAAAGAGGGCATGAAAGCGTTCCTCACCAAAGGCAAATACGAATTCAAAGGCGAATAATCAAACCTTAAACATAAAACGTCAAACCTCTAAAACCTCTAAAACCTCTAAAACCTCTAAAACCTCTAAATCCTCTAAAACCTCTAAAACCAAAAACGTAAAACCTAAAACGTAAAACCTCAAACCTCAAACCTAAAACATATTTTTTTATAACCCTAAATTTTTCAAACATTATGAAAATCTGCATTATCGGAACCGGCACCATGGCCAAGGGTATCGTCAAAGCCTTCGCCACCAAGATGCCCGTCGTCATGAAGAGCCGCACTCAGGGCAGCATCGACAAGGCCATGGCCTCCATCAGCAAGGGCTACGGCAAACTCGTAGAGAAAGGCAAGATGACCCAGGAAGCCGTCGACGCCATCATGGCTAACATTTCCACCACCACCGACTACGCCACCTTCGCCGACGCCGACCTCGTCATCGAGGCTGCCGTGGAGGAGATGCAGCTCAAAAAGGATGTCTTCACCGAACTCGACGGCATCTGCAAACCCGAGACCATCTTCGCCACCAACAGCTCCAGCCTCTCCATCACCGAGATCGCCGCATGCACAAAGCGCCCCGCTCAGTTCATCGGCATGCATTTCTTCAATCCCGCCGACCGCATGGCCCTCGTCGAGGTGATACGCGGACAGCTCACCAGCGACGCGGTGTGCAAGTGCGTCATCGACCTCGCCGCCTCCATCGGCAAACAGCCCGTAGAGGTCAAGGAAGCTCCCGGCTTCGTCGTCAACCGCATCCTCATCCCCATGATCAATGAGGCTGTGGGCATCCTCGCCGATGGTATCGCCTCGGCAGAAGATATCGACAAATGCATGATGCTCGGCGCCAACCACCCCATGGGGCCCCTCGCTCTTGCCGACCTCATCGGCAACGACGTCAACCTCGCCATCATGGAGGTGCTCTACAAAGAGTTCGGCGATCCCAAGTATCGTCCCCACCCCCTGCTCCGCAAGATGGTACGCGCCGGCCTCCTCGGCCGCAAGACCGGCGAAGGCTTCTACAAATATTGATTGCCTTCCTGCAAAAAGCACAAGAG
>CACZRR010000034.1 GCA_902783595.1 uncultured Bacteroidota bacterium | reverse complement strand
GTACCCCGGGAGGGACTTGAACCCTCACGCCCTTGCGAGCAGCAGATTTTGAGTCTACCGTGTCTACCATTCCACCACCAGGGCCTCTCGAAATCGGGTGCAAAAGTACACACTTTTTCCAATATGGCAAAATATTTTTTTTGAGTATTCCATAAAAAGATGTATTTTTGCACTTTGTTATTGTCAATGGGATTGACAGTAAGGCATTAATAATAACTTATAAAACAAAAAGATAGATGAGCGATAAGCGTTCTGACAAGGTGTTTATTTTTGCTGGCAGAGCCACGGAGAATCTGGCACGCCGTGTGGCTGAGATTTACGGTATTCCCCTGGGTAATTCTACCGTTTTCCAGTACGCCGACGGCGAATTTCAGCCTTCCTATGAGGAGACCATTCGCGGAGGTATTGTGTTCATCATCCAGAGCACCATTCCGCCCACGGATAACCTCTTCGAGTTGCTGATGATGATTGACGCCGCCAAGCGCGCCTCGGCACAGAAGATTATCGCCGTGATACCTTACTACGGCTTCGCACGTCAGGATCGTAAGGACAAACCCCATGTGCCCATCGCCTCCAAACTCATCGCCGATATGCTGATGGTTTCGGGCGTCGACCGCGTCATCACCATGGATCTCCATGCCGACCAGATACAGGGCTTCTTCAATATCCCCGTCGACCACCTCTATGGTTCGAGCCTCTTTATGCCCTACATCCGTGAGAAATTCGACATCGAGGATGTGATGTTCGCAAGCCCCGATATGGGCGGCAGCAAGCGCGCCGGCACCTATGCCAAGACACTCAACAACAGCTTCGTCATCTGCTACAAGCATCGTAACAAACCTAACGAGATCGGCGAGATGCGCCTCATCGGCGACGTGGAAGGCAAGCATGTCATTCTGCTCGACGATATCATCGACACCGGCACCACCATCTGCAAGGCTGCGGGCATCATCAAGCAGAGCGGCGCCAAGAGCGTGCGTGCCATGATCACACACCCCGTGCTCAGCGGCCAGGCCATCGAGAAGGTCGAAGCCTCGGAACTTGAGGAGTTGGTGGTCACCGACACGATCCCCCTGAAGCGCGAGAGCAGCAAGATCCACGTGCTCAGCTGCGACTGGCTGCTGGCAGAAGCCATCCGCCGCGTCGTCAACTACGAGAGCCTCGACAATCTCTACGAGACCACTTTGCACCACAAAGGTGTTATCAAAAAAATGAACGAATAGTTCTAGGCAAACCTAGAAAGAAACAATAATTAACAAACAAAAAAACACACAACAATGAGAGTAGTATCAATGAGCGGTTCTCTTCGCGAGAACGTAGGGAAAAAGGATGCTAAAGCTCTGCGCCGCGACGCCAAGGTCCCTTGCGTCATGTACGGTAAAGGCGAGCAGTATCTCTTCAGCGTCGACCAGACGGCTTTCCAGCGCATTCTGTTCAACCCCGAGCCCTGCTTCCAGAAAATCACCATCAACGGCGTCGAGCACATGGCTATGCTGAAAGACATCGACTTCCACCCCGTGACCGAGATCGTCTATCATGCCGACTTCTATGAGCTCACCGACGACAAGCCCGTCGTGATGTCCATCCCCGTGCACACCACCGGCACCAGCAAGGGTGTCATGAAGGGTGGTAAGTTGGCCTATAAGCAGAAACGCCTCAATGTGAAGGCTCTGCCTGCCAACATGCCCAGTGAGGTGCTCCTCGACATCACCAACCTCGATGTCAACCAGCGCATCCGCGTGCAGGATATCGCCACTGAGAACTACACCATTCTCAACCCCAAGAGCGCTGAGGTGGTCAACGTGCTCAGCACCCGTGCCAGCGCCACCGCCGGTGAGGAGGAGGGCGAAGCTGCTGCTGAATAATCTCCGAAAGCACACACAAAAAAGAAGCTGTCCGATCGGGCAGCCTCTTTTTTTCTCTTTGTTATCCTCAATCTTCTGTGGCGTAGCCGAAGCTCTTGAGGGCACGGTCGCTGTTGCGCCAGTCCTTGAGGACTTTGATGTGGAGGGAGAGGAAGCACCGCTTGCCGGTGAAATCCTCGATGTCCTTGCGGGCCTCGATGCCCAGTTTCTTGATGGCTTTGCCCTGGTGGCCGATGAGGATGGCCTTCTGGCTCTCGCGCTCGACGTAGATGAGGCACGAGATGTTGTCGATGCCGTCCTTCTCTTCGTAGCTCTCCACCACTACCTCGCAACTGTAGGGTATCTCCTTCTGATAGTAGAGGAGGATCTTCTCACGCACTATCTCGCTCACGAAGAAACGCATGGAGCGGTCGGTGAGCTCGTCTTGCGGGAAGTAGGCGGGGTGCTCGGGGAGCCGCTCGAGGATGAGGTCGAAAATCTTGTCTACATTAAACCCCTCGGTGGCTGAGCAGGGCACGACGACGGCGCGGGGTATCTGTTCCTGCCAGTAGGCTATGCGCTCGGCGATGCGTGCCTGGTCGGAGAGGTCGATCTTGTTGATGATGAGCAGCAGGGGGGTGTCGCTATCGATGACGCGCCGCAGGATGTGCTCGTTCTTCAGCCGTTCGCCCACCTCGGTGACGAGGATGAATAGGTCGGCGTCCTGCAGGGCGGTGTCGATAAATCCCAGCATCTGGCGGTGCAGCTGATTGGCAGGATTGACGATGCCGGGGGTGTCGGTATAGACAATCTGGAAGTCGACGCCTTTGCCGTCGCCCATGGTATCTGGTGCCTGGATGTCTGAGCCGGCAGGGCGGCGCAGGGCGGTGTTGCCATTGACGATACCCATCACCCTCTTGCGGGTGGTCTGCGCCTTGCTGGTGATGATACTCAAACGCTCTCCTACGAGAGCGTTCATGAGGGTCGACTTACCTACATTGGGGTTGCCGATGATGTTGACGAAACCACTTTTCATTAGAAATATTCTATCGTCCTCACGGTGGTGTAGGTGGGTATCCGGCGATCGCGCACCACATCGAACTCGGTGCAGTGCACCCAGTTGCCGTGGGCGTCGTAGTCGCGGACGTAGAGGGTGACGAACATCTCGGGCTCCTCTTCGCTGTAGTCATAGAGGGTGTAGCTCGAGGGCTCGCCGTATTCGTCGTACTCCCAGCGGCGCTCCTGAATCTTGTCTTTGTCGCGATCGTAGACGACGGCTTTGTTTATTGTGCCGTCAGCGTTGTAGGTATATACCTCGCGCTTGAATATCTCGCCGTAGTGGTCGTTGTAACTGCGCTCGCTGATGCGGCCCTGCGCGTCGTGCTTCACAAGCAGACGGCTCTCCACCTGGCGCTCCGCATCCTCAACATAGGTCTCTGTGAGCGTGTGGTTGGCATCGTAGATATAGTAGGTACGACCGATGACACGGTCCTGGTTGTCCACCACATGCTCCAGGGTGGTGAGACCAAAGCCGTCGTGTTTGTAGCGGGTGCGGAATATGACATCCTCGGCTACCGAGTAGTAGGTCTGGTGACGGCGTTGTCCTTTTTGGTTGTATTCGGTGACCAGGTGCTCCATCTGGTCGCCGCGCTTGAGGCGGTCGCTGAGGTCGTAGTGCGCTTCATACATAACGGCGTCGACGCGTTTCACGGCGCCATGCAGGCCGTCGTCCTTCAGATCGTGGCCACTTTGCGCGCTGACAGCCAACGCGATGGCGACAAAGCAAAAGGTGAAAAAGAGTCTTTTCATTGTTGCTTAGGATATCCTTATTTTTGACTTCTTAACGCTATCGCGCGTATTATATTGTATATAGGAGCATTTTTTTTTCTTGTCCTGCGATACTCTTTTTTCCGTATCTTTGCAATCTCATTTTTTGCCTTTGCGACGATGGAAATGACTATCCTGCTATGCTTTGTGGCCTACACGGCGCTGCTTTTCGCTGTCATGTGGCTCTCTGGTCGCCGTGGCGCCAAGGGCAACGAGGCCTTTTTCCGTGCCGGTCGCCGGTCGCCGTGGCCGGTGGTGGCTTACGGGATGATAGGAGCTTCGCTGAGTGGCGTCACATTCATGTCTGTCCCGGGCGACGTGCTCGCCAACAAGTGGTTCTACATGCCCATGGTGTTGGGCTATGTGCTGGGTTATGCCACCATAGCGCTGGTGCTCCTGCCGCTCTACTACCGTCTCAATCTCACCTCCATCTATTCCTACCTCGAACAGCGTTTTGGCCTCCATAGCGAGAAGACGGGCGCCCTCTTCTTCATCCTTTCGCGCCTCCTGGGGTCGGCCCTCCGTATGTATCTGGTTGTCTATGTACTCTACGAGTTTGTCTTCTCATCATGGGGCATCCCCTTCTGGGTACCTGCAGTAGTGTTCATAGCCATCATCCTGCTTTACACCTTCTCCAGCGGCATCAAGACGGTGGTGTGGACGGATATGCTGCAGACAACCTTCCTGATTCTTGCCGCCGTGGCAACGGTGGTGGCTATCCTCAACCGGCTGGATATGAGTGTCCCTGAGCTTCTCGCCGTCTCTTCCGACCAGGGCTACACCCGTATGTTCAACACAGATCCTATGGCGCCCAAGTTCTGGCTGAAGCAGGTGCTCGCCGGTATGTTCATCACCATCACCATGACGGGCCTTGACCAGGATATGATGCAGAAGAACCTCACCTGCAAGAGTCTCCGCGACGCGCAGAAGAATGTGATGACCTCCAGCCTTCTCTTCATCGTCGTCAACATCGTATTCCTCTGCCTCGGGGCGGCGCTTATCGTCTATGCACAATCCACAGGCTTTGTCCTCCCCGACCAGGCCGACAAGATATTCCCCTCCGTTGCCTTCAGCCTCAGCGGCTTCACCGGCGTGGTGTTCGTGCTGGGTATGGTGGCGGCGGGCTATTCCTCTGCCGACGGCACCCTCACGGCCCTCACCACTACATTCTGCTACGATTTCCTGGGCTTCGACAAGAAAGGCACCGATGGGGCAGGGGAGAAGGTGTCGTTTTGGGGGCGTGCGATGACGCTGCTCTCTGTCCGACGCCTCGTGCATGTGGCCTTTGCGTTGCTCTACCTGCTGGTGATCATTGCCTTCCGACCCTTCCACGACGACTCCCTCATCAGCATCATCTTCGATGTGGCGGGCTTCACCTACGGTCCCTTGCTGGGCCTCTATGCCTTCGGCCTCTTCACCAAGCGGCGCGTCGACGACCGCTGGGTGCCCTATATCGCCATCCTCTCGCCGCTTGTATGCTATGTGATGAAGCTGGGCGCCCCCACTTGGTTCGGCTACACCTTCGGCTTCGAGATTCTTCTCCTCAATGGCCTCATCACCTTCCTCCTGCTCCTCGCGGCTCGTCCCAGAAAGGCTAAATAAGCACTATGAATTTCTACACCACCATCCTCGGTTCGGGTGCTGCCCTGCCCACCGGCCACCGCCGCTGCAGCGCGCAGGTGGTCAACATCAATGGCTTCAAACTTCTGCTCGATTGCGCCGAGGGCACCCAGGACCGCATCCGTCAGCACCATCTCAAGCTTCAGTCCCTCGGCACCGTGCTCATCTCGCACCTCCATGGCGACCATTTCTTTGGCCTCGCGCCGTTGCTCTCCACCATGCACCTCTGCGGCCGCACCGAGCCCATGACCATCGCGGCGCCCAAAGGCGCCAAAGAGGTCATCGAGACTACCTTCGCCCTGACGGGCAACCATGTGGACTATGAGATGAATTTCATCGAGATGGATTTTGCCGAGGGCATCCATCGCGTCTTCGAGGGCAAGCGTTGCACCGTCGACGCCTTCCCCATCCTCCATTCGGTGCCCACCTACGGTTTCCGCATCACCGAGGTGCCGCGGGGTGGCCACCCCGCCCGCGTCTACGCCTACTGCTGCGACACCGCATTCTCCGAAACCATCGTGCCTTACATCCAGGGTGCCGACCTCCTCTGCCTCGAATGCACTTTCGCCAACGAGCTCGCCGATCTGGCACGCGAGCGGCAGCACCTCACCGCCGGACAAGCCGGCACACTGGCACGCCAGGCGTGCGTGCGCCAGCTGCTGCTCACGCATATCAGCGCCCGCTACCACGAGCCCGACCAGCTGTTGGCACAGGCCGCCGCCGAATTCCCCGCCGCACAAGTCGCCACCGACGGCCAGATAGTCGAAATCAAATAAAACGTGCCCGGCAGATAATTGTCACTGTGCGAGTTTTGTTTCTGCGTAAGGCAATAAAATCAAAAAGCGGACGTTATATGAACATAAAAAACAAATTATCATGGCAACAATGACAATATCCTACGACGGGCGCAGCAAACTGGCGCGGAGCGTGGTGGACTTCATCCGTTCGCTCGATGTGTTCACCATCACAGAGCAGCCCTCCACCAAGGGCAGCTACCAACTCTCGCAGGAGGACATCCGTGCTGGACGCGTGGAAACTAATTCTTAACATTAATTTTTAATACCAAAACACAATGAACAATTCAATAAACGAAAAAAGACCTTACGAGGCGCCACAGCTGACT
>CACZRR010000033.1 GCA_902783595.1 uncultured Bacteroidota bacterium | reverse complement strand
GGGCTGTTTCTACGATTTTTTCTTTGTTGTCTTCTGTTCCCATTTATCTGTAAGTTTCTGTTTGTTAATAATAAACAAACAAACATCGCTTCCCGCACAAGGCGAAAAAGCGATGCAAAGATACAAATAAAACTAAAAAAACTAAAAAAGTTTTCTAAGTTTTCCGTTAAAAAAGCTTAACCGTTATTTCTCCTTATGTTCGGGGATGGGCTGGAGGGTGCCGATCTGCACTTTCATGCGGGCGCTGGGTGCGGCTTCGACGGTGGCCATCGAGCCTTCGCGGCTGACGAAGGTGACGTGGATGCCACCGGCGGTCATCAGCTTGTCGCCTTTCTGGAGGCTGTCGCGGTAGGCTTGTTCTTTCTTGGCTTTCTGGCTCTGCGGGCGGATGAGGAAGAGGTAGAACACGGCTATCATCAGCACAATCATGATGCCGGTTTTCCAACCATTGGCGATATCGAGGAGTATGAATTCAGTCATTTTCTGTTCTTTTTTGTTGAAATTAATGTATGGAAAACGGCCTGTCGCCTTTTTTATTGCATGGATGGACAATATTTTTTTGCATGTGGCGTTAAAAGGATTAATATGAACGACATGAATGCAAAATATCGGGAGTTGCGCGCGCGCTACCCCGAGTTTGAATATGTGGCCTACCACCATGAGCGCACCGACGAAGGACTGCGCCTCTGGTTCGACTTCCGCATGGGAGAGGTGGAGCTCCACCCCGAGGCCCTCATCGAGGCGCGGCCCTTCCTTTCCCGCGATGTCCAGCCGCAGGTGCTGGACTGCCTTGTGTTCGACATCGGCATGATTGAACTGATAAGTTACTGGAAATGCGCTTGTCCGCCAACGGTCAAGGTACTCTGCGGTGCACTCACCGACGAGCAGATGGCCTTCTGGCGCAAGCTCTACTGGAACGGACTCGGCGAGTTTTTCTACACCAACGGCCTCACCCCCGCCCCCTCTTCCAGTGGCGAGGGGAGTGATGTGTTTATGACAATACAATGTAACGGAGGCATCAATTCACGCCCCGCTCCTTTAGGAAAAAAGACTGGGGGTGAGGCTTATCTGGTGCCCATTGGCGGCGGCAAGGACAGCGTCGTCACGCTGGAACTGCTGCATCGGGCGGGGAAGACTATCCGGCCGCTCATCATGAACCCTCGCGGTGCCACCAAGGAGTGTGCCCGTGTGGCGGGGTTTCCGATGGAGGAGGTGCTGGTCATCCGCCGCAAGATAGACCCCGTTTTGCTTGATCTCAACGCCAAGGGATACCTCAACGGACACACACCCTTCTCTGCCATGCTGGCCTTCTACACCCGCTTGGCCTCGGCATTGAGCGGCATTCCCAATGTGGCCCTCAGCAACGAGAATTCCGCCAATGAGAGCACGGTGATAGGCACCAGCGTCAATCACCAATATTCAAAGAGCCTTGAGTTTGAGGACGACTTCCGTGCTTATGTTCTTCCGCCTGCTGCGAAATCCATAAACCCATTTAATTATTTCTCTTTTCTCAGGCCGCTGAGTGAGTTGCAGATTGCCATGCTTTTCAGCCGTTTCAAGGCCTATCACGATGTGTTCCGCAGTTGCAATGTGGGCAGCAAGGAGGACATCTGGTGCGGCCACTGCGCCAAGTGCCTCTTCGCCTACATCATCCTCTCGCCCTTCATCGAGCCTGCACGACTGAACCAAATCTTTGGCAAGTCGATGCTCGACGACCTCACCCTTGAGCATGAGTTCAAGCAGCTTATCGGCGAGGCCGAAACGAAACCCTTCGAGTGCGTGGGCACCGTCGGCGAGGTGCGCCAGGCGCTGGCCATGACCCTCGACCGCTGGTACAAGTCGGGCCGCAGGCCCGCCCTGCTAGATAAACTGGGAAATCCAGAGCATCTAGTTAGTCTGGTTAATCTAGAACTACTAGAAAATCTAGGCAACCTCTCTCCCGAAGAACGCCAAATCCTTCAAACAGCATGTACCGAGAAGAACAACTGAAAGCCCTGATTCAAGGGCACAAGATACTTATTGCCGGCTATGGCCGCGAGGGCAAAAGTGCCGAGGCTCTCATCAAGCGACTAGTGCCGGAATCTCCCTATACCATCGCCGTGCAGGTGGAAAACGGAAAGTGGAAAGCGGAAAACGGCGAATGGCACGAAGATTGGCCGTTCGACATGGTCATCAAGTCACCCGGCATTCCCAATTTTCAATTTCCAATTTTCAATTTTCAATTAACTTCGCTGACCGACCTCTTTTTGCAGGTCTATGGCGACATGACCATCGGCGTCACCGGCACCAAAGGCAAGTCCACCACTGCGAGCCTCATCCACCATCTGCTGCCGGGCAGCATCCTCGCCGGCAATATCGGCATCCCGTTATTTGATATTTTAGACGAACTTCGCGAGGACAGCATCGTCGTGGCGGAACTCAGCTGTCACCAACTGGAGAATATCCACCGCGCACCGCATATCTCCGTGTTGCTCAATCTTTTCCAGGAACACCTCGACCACTACGAGAACTACCTCGGCTACAAGATGGCCAAGATGCAGATAGCCCTCAAGCAACGCGAGGGAGACCATTTCTTCTACTGCACCGACAATGAGGAGTTACGTTCCCTGGTGGAAAGTATGAGAGATGCCAGTGGCATCTCGGGCAGAGCAGGTGAGGTGGCGAAGTTTAAAATGGAAAGTGAATTGCATCCATATTCTATAAAAAATATTGCAGACGAAGAACGGGACCTCTTGGCAGTTTGCCACTTGGAGGGTGAGCACAACCGCAGCAATACTTTGGTGGCTAGCCGTGTGGTGTCGCTTATTACGCGTAAGCCACTTTCCGATTTCCACTTTCCTATTTCCACTTTCCACGGTTTAAGGCACCGGATGGAGAAGGTGGGATGCTACAAAGGCATCACCTGGTACGACGACAGCATCAGCACGATCCCTGCCGCTGCCATCGCTGCGGTGAAGGCTCTGGGGCGTGTCGACACGCTGATTCTCGGTGGCTTCGACCGTGGCATCGACTACACGCCTCTGGTCGACTTCCTGAAGGAGAGCCCAATAAAGAACCTTGTTTTCGTAGGCGCTGCAGGAAGAAGAATGCTTTCCACTTTCCACCTTCCGCTTTCCACTTATATCGTCGAAGACGATTATAAAAAGATTGTCCCCTGGTGTGCGGAGCATACCCCTAAGGATGGTGTGGTTCTGCTTTCTCCAGCAGCGGCGAGCTACGATGCATTCAAAAACTTCGAACACCGTGGCGATTTCTTCCGCCAACAAATATTAAAACTCAATCAAATCGAAAAGAACTAAATTCTTTGGTTGAGAAAAGAACATGGAATGATTGATTATAAAGAGATTAGGATCGCTCTTCACGAGCATCCACAGACAGCAGGCAACGAACAATACGCCCACGACCTCATCGTTGCCCATCTCCAAACGCTACACCCCACAAAGGTCTATACCCATGTCGCTGGCTTCGGCGTTATCGCCGTTTGGCAAAACGGTGATGCGTCACCTTTCATTGCTTTCCGCGCCGACACCGATGCGCTGTCCATTGGTCACCGTTGCGGCCACGACGGACATACCACAATTCTTCTTCGACTTGCCGATATCATTGACGAGCATGCGCCGCACGCCAACATCCTTCTCCTTTGGCAGCCCGCAGAGGAAACTGGTGAAGGGGCTCGCGCCATCATCGGGACGGGTATCCTTCAGCAGTACGATATACAGGCCTTTTATGCCCTCCACAACATTCCCGGCTACCCTCTCGGCACCGTGGTGCTCAGTCCACATACTTTCGCGGCGGCATCCACCGGTATCATTTTTCATCTCCATGGGCGCCCTACACATGCATCTACGCCCGAAAAGGGAATTAATCCAGGCCTTGCTGTCAGCGAGATTATTCAGCGTTTCCATGCGCTTCAGAAATGCAACGTCGAGTTTGTCCAATCAACCCTCATCTGCGTGCGACTTGGTACCCCTGCATTCGGCACCTCGGCAGGCGATGCCGAAATAATGTTCACCCTCCGAGCATTCACCAACAGTACAATGCAGCAGCTTCTCGCCGATGCTCGCGCTATTGCCGGCGAGGTGGCAGCCAAATCTAGCCTTGAGCTATCCGTTATGCTGCAGGAACCATTTGGTGCTACTGAGAATGTCAGTGCATGTGTAGATGAAATAGAAAAAGCGGCAGCTATGCTGTCGCTCCCAGTGACCTACTGTCATGAGCCTTTTCGTTGGAGCGAAGATTTCGGCGAATTCTTGCGGATCTTCCCGGGCGCCATGTTTGGTATCGGCAGCGGCGAGAAGCACCCTGAACTGCACCACCCTGATTACGATTTTCCAGATGACCTTACGGTTTCTGCCGCCAAACTCTTCTTCCAGCTTGTCAAATCTTTCCAGTTTTTTTCTCCAGCTTGATGTAGTTAGGGAAAGGGACCTGTGTGCTGCCCACCGACAGACTGGGTTTTACCCTCAGACCCACTTTTGAGGATGTGCCCTCTGATGAGAAACTCGAGGCAAAGTTTTTCAGCGACTCCACACCCTCTTTCGAAAACAATTCGCCAAGATCTGTGTTCACAGGTAGTGGCACTGTCGTAGTGCTCTTGGCTTTGATGGTGTGGCTGCGACGCGACGCACCTCCCGCAACATCTTTTCCGTCAATGGCAAGAATCCAATCCATCGCTGTCATGCTGGCCTTCTGGCTTGTGGGATTCTTCACGCCCACGTTGACATCCATCTCCAGCGGCACCTTACCACTTTTGTAGGCAGCCACCAATTTGATTACATCGCCAGCACTCAGGCGCCCTTGCGTCAACGACTTTACATCCACCCCAGCCACAGCTACGCCACTTACTTTCTTAAGACTGAATTCGCAGTTGCGCAAGTTCGCCACGCTTTTCACCTGATCTGCCAAGTCATTTACTACGCTACATGACGCCAACGCTACAATGACGATGGCAGTAATCCCTAAAACGATTGTTTTTTTCATATTGAAATATAAAGGCTAAATTTTTTTGCAAAAATACAGAAAAAATCATATTATCCACTTTCTTGATGTTGATCAGAGATGGGATTTTGTCTGTTGATAAAAACTATCTCGTTTATTAAAAAAAATATGTATTTTTGCACTTTCAAGGCTGTTGAGTGAGGCTTGAAAAGAATTTGATTATTATATACTTATATAAATATTTATCAATATGACTCCTTCGCACATTGAACACATCGGCATTGCAGTTACTAACCTCGACGAGGCTATCCGTTACTGGGAAGAAGTGATGGGCCTCAAATGCTATGCTATCGAAGAGGTAAAAGATCAAAAGGTGAAGACCGCATTTTTCCGCTGCGGCGACGTGAAGATTGAACTTCTCGAACCGACGAGCCCAGACAGCACTATCGCCTCGTTCATCGAGAAGAATGGCGGCAAGGGCGGTATGCATCACCTCGCATTCGCTATGGAGAATACTGACCAGGCCCTCCATGAGGCCGAAGAGAAGGGCATGCGTCTCATCGACAAGCAGAGTCGCCCGGGCGCAGAAGGTCTCAAAATAGGCTTCCTACACCCCAAGAGCACCATGGGTGTACTGACAGAGTTTTGCTGTAAGTAATGATGTAATCACCTCATGACGATTAGAGGGTAAATTCAGAATAATTAATTGAAATCAATATAGATTATGGCTTTTGAACAAAAGATAAAAGAGTTACTTGACAAGCGTGGTGAAGCACGTATTGGTGGTGGCCAAAAAGGTATCGATAAACAGCATGAGCAAGGTAAGCTCACGGCTCGTGAACGCATCGCACTCCTGTTAGACGAGGGCTCCTTTGAGGAGTTCGATATGTTCGTTACACACCGTTGTACGAACTTCGACATGCAGAAGAAGTCCTACCTCGGAGATGGTGTCGTGACGGGTTACGGTACTATCAACGGTCGTCAGGTCTATGTTTTCGCACAGGATTTCACCGTCCTCGGCGGCTCGCTGAGTGAGACAATGGCACTCAAAATCTGCAAGATCATGGATCAGGCCATGAAGGTCGGAGCACCTGTGATTGGCCTCAACGATAGCGGCGGCGCTCGCATCCAAGAGGGTATCAACGCTCTCGCTGGCTTTGCCGAGATTTTCGAACGCAACATCTTGGCCAGCGGCGTGGTGCCACAGATTAGCGCCATATTCGGTCCCTGCGCTGGCGGCTCGGTATACAGCCCCGCTCTTACCGACTTTATCCTCATGAGCAAACAGAATAGCTACATGTTCCTCACGGGCCCCAAAGTGGTGAAGACTGTCACCGGCGAAGACGTCACAGTCGATAAACTCGGCGGTGCTATGGTGCACGCCACAAAGAGCGGTGTTGCTCACTTCGTCGGCGAGACCGAGGAAGCTACCCTGCAGCTCATCCGAGACCTGGTATCCTATATCCCTAGCAATAACTTTGAGGAACCGCCATACAAGGCTACTGAAGATCCGATTGACCGACTTGAGGATAGCCTTAATAGTATCATCCCTGAAAACCCCAACCAGGCCTATGATGTGAAGGATATTATCCATGCAATTGTTGATGAGGGCCGTTTCCTTGAGGTTCACGAGCGCTTTGCACCGAACATCGTTGTGGGATTTGCCCGCATGGGTGGCATGAGCGTCGGTGTGGTGGCTAATCAGCCTAAGTCTATGGCAGGCGTGCTCGATAGTAACGCCAGCCGTAAGGGCGCACGTTTTGTGCGTTTCTGTGATGCATTCAATATACCTCTGGTAACTCTCGTCGATGTGCCTGGCTTCCTGCCCGGAACAGGTCAGGAATACAATGCTGTCATTGACCACGGCGCCAAGCTCCTCTTCGCCTATGGAGAGGCTACGGTACCCAAGATAGCAGTCACTCTCCGCAAAAGCTACGGCGGCGCACATATTGTTATGAGTTGCAAACAACTGCGCTCGGACATCAACTACGCATGGCCTTCGGCACAAATTGCCGTGATGGGTGCCAGCGGTGCCACCGAAGTGCTGCATGGTCGTGCGCTCAAGGAAATCACGGATGCAGATGAGAAGGCAAAATTCATCGCCGAAAAGGAGAAGGAGTACAACGACCTCTTTGCCAACCCCTACAACGCCGCCAAATACGGCTATATTGACGATGTTATTGAGCCGCGCAATACCCGCTTCCGTGTGATACGTGCTCTGCAGGCTCTGCAAACAAAGAAGGACAGTCTGCCTATGAAGAAGCACGGCAACATCCCTATGTAATCAAAACCTTTTTTATTAACATTTTAAAAACATCAAAAAATGAAAAAAGTTCTGTTCACCGCTTTTGCCGCTTTGGCATTTGCTTTCACCATGACCGCCTGTGGTGGTAACAACAACACCGAGGCTACCGACGAAAACGCTACCGAGGCCGTAGCTACCGAACAAGTGGAGCATCAGTGCGCCATGGAGGCCACCGAGCACGAGTGCCAGTGTGGCGAGGAGTGCAAAGCCGCCAACTGCGAAGGCTGCACCAACCACGGCACCGAGAACTGCTGCAAGGCTAAGGCTGCTGCTGCCAAGGGCGAGGAGTGCCAGAAGGCTTGCGAGGGCAAAGCCGAGGGTAAGGAGTGCTGCAAAAAAGCCGAAGAGGCTAAGTAAAGAATTGTGTTGCGGCGGCGGCGCCGCCGCAACATCTGTTTTTATCTTTTTTTGATGTTTTAAACCATTTGATTAGTGAAAATGAAAACCATCGTTAAGATAACATGGGCAGTCCTGCTGGGCTGCGCGATGCTGCCTCTGCGGGCTCAGGAACCGCAGACAGAAGCGTCGCCGCACGCTGGATGCCCCATGCACTCCCTCTCGGCGCCGATTGATATCGTCCCCGTGAGGACCTGCTATGTGCCCGACCTAGGTGCCTTCGTGGCAATCGACAGTGTGGAGTGCGCTGTGCACCTTGTCCGTCTAAGCAACCAGGGATTCGATACTACGGCATTCTACACAGACAATACCCACAAACGTCACGACCTCAAGAATATCCTGCGCCCTGTAAGTGTAAGCGCCATGGGTCCATACGTCTTGGTGTTGGCGTCGGCTGTCAACGATAGCGCCTATGTGGCTATTCTCGACTCCAACTTCCATCTACTGGCACAACGCGGATTCAACAGCCCGATGAACGCCATGTTGCGTGAGGGTGGCGCCCTTGTGGTCACCGGGCAGAACCCCTATGGATACGACATCCATATTCTTCCTTTGCATCGTTTGGATTTTGACAAATTTGCCAATGGCCCTATCCGTTCTCATCACTACCGCGTGGCCAAGCAGAGCGAAAAAATCAGTCAATCCGACCCCGTCGGCATTGGTCTCACTGCTGTGGCGGTAGCAGTGGTATTTTTAGCACTGATATGCATAGCTCTCATCCTTCAGGGCAGTGGAAAACTGATGGCTGGTATGGGCCAGAAGAAAGAGAAGAAAGACGTTAAGAAAAATGCAGTAAAACCTGTTGCCGAGGGCAGCAGTGCGGCCAGCGAGGATGAAGTATACGCTGCCATCGCAGCGGCAGTGCACCTCTATGCCAACGAGCTCCATGACGAGGAAGATACTGTTATCACCATCCAAAAGGTGGAACGCGAGTGGACTCCGTGGAATGCCAAGTACTACAACATGAACCATTATTTTAACAATAGAAAATAATCATGAAAAATTATAAACTCAAGATAAATGGCAACGACTACAATGTCGATATCAACGAGGTTGAAGGTCAGGAAATGAAGCTTTCGGTCAACGGCATGTCCTACACCGTTGCCATCGATCAAGAAATGAAACAGCAGCATAAGACCGTCGTGAGTACCCCACGTCCACAGGTGGTGGCGGCGCCCAGCGGCAATGTGCAGAAAGCTAACCCCGCCCCCACAGGAAGCAAGGTGACAACGCCACTCCCGGGTACTATTCTCGACGTCTTCGTCAATGTGGGCGACACTGTTAAGGAAGGCCAGACGGTGGTTCTTCTTGAAGCTATGAAAATGGAGAACAATATCGACGCCGATACTGCAGGTACCGTCAAGGAGGTTAAAGTACGCAAAGGCGACAGCGTCCTCGAAGGCGATGTATTGGTTGTAATAGGATAAATTTACTATAATGATTAAAGCTGAATCAGCCAAGAACATCTTTAACCTTTAACCTTTACAAGAATGATTACTTTAGCTTCCGGAAACTTCATGGAGTTTATGTCGACCCAGATGGTCCAATTCATGGAGTACACTGGTTTTGCCAACGTCACATGGGGCCATCTCGGCATGATACTTGTAGGCCTGATATTCATATATCTCGGTATTAAGAAGGAATTCGAACCTCTCCTCCTTGTCCCCATAGGTTTCGGCATGCTCATCGGTAACATCCCGTTCTATCCTGGCCTGAAGATCGGCATCTATGAGCAAGGTTCCGTACTCAATATTCTCTACCATGGTGTCCAGAACGGTTGGTATCCACCTCTCATCTTCCTCGGTATTGGTGCTATGACCGACTTCTCGGCGCTGCTTTCCAATCCCAAGCTTTTCCTTATTGGTGCTTCCGCTCAAGTGGGCATCTTTGCAGCCTATATGGGGGCTCTTGCCCTCGGATTTATGCCCAATGAAGCCGGCGCAATTGGTATCATTGGTGGCGCTGATGGCCCTACGGCTATCTTCATCAGCAGTCAGTTGGCACCCGATTTGATGGGCGCCATCGCGGTTTCAGCGTATAGCTACATGGCTCTCGTCCCAGTCATTCAACCACCAATCATGCGACTGCTCACGACCAAGAAGGAACGCACGATACGCATGAAACCCCCTCGCCAGGTCTCCAAACTGGAGAAGATCTCTTTCCCTATCATTGGCCTGCTCTTCTGTGCTTTTATCGTACCGAGCGGTCTTCCTCTCTTGGGTATGCTCTTCTTTGGTAACCTGCTTAAGGAATGTGGTGTCACCAAGCGCCTTAGCGATGTGGCCTCCAATGGTATCGTCAATGTATGCACCCTGCTTATCGGCATCACTGTGGGTGCCTCAACGCAGGCTTCTGTATTCCTCACAGGTAGGTCGTTGATGATATTTGCGCTCGGTGCCGGTAGCTTCATCGTGGCTACGTTCTGCGGTGTGCTCTTTGTGAAGGTCATGAATCTCTTCCTTAAAGAAGGCAATAAGATCAATCCTCTCATCGGCAATAGTGGTGTCAGCGCAGTGCCTGATGCTGCACGAGTGAGCAACAATGTGGGTCTTGAGTACGACAAGACCAACTACCTACTGCAGCATGCCATGGGTCCCAATGTGGCCGGCGTGGTGGGAAGCGCTGTGGCAGCCGGTATTCTGCTGGCTTTCTTGCACTAATCAGGATGCATATACAATAGAAAAACCCGTTGCATTGCAGCGGGTTTTTCTTGTATTTAAATTTTTTTAAGGGTTTATAAGGTGTTATGCGCCAGCCTCTTTAACCTTTACTCCACCCATCGGATATAGTCGGCTTTACGTGGCAAGGGTGTAGGGATGGCTTTGGCCGGGTAGCCCACCACAAGGTGGTCGATGCCTTCGTAGTCTCCCTCGATACCAAGCTCGCGGAGTATGGCTTGTCCCTCCGCACTTTCAAACTCCTCTTTGGCTCGGTGTATCCAGCATGAGGCCAGGCCTACGGCATGGGCAGCGGTGGCAAGGGTGGTGAGTACTGAACAACCGTCATACAGATATGTTGGCACCTTGCGGTCTGAGAGTACAAGAAGCACTACGGGAGCGCCATAGAAGGGGTCAATACCCTCGTGGGCTACTCCTCCACGACTTACGGTTATCTCGTTCCAGATGCGCGCATTCATGGCGGATAGGCGGTCTCGCAGGTCCTTACGTGTGATGGCAACGATGAGTGGAGCCTGTCTTCCGTGCCCCGTGGGTGCCCAGGTTGCAGCTTCGCATATGGTGGCAAGGAGGTCGTGTGACGGCATCTCCGGAGTGAAAGCACGACAGCTGCGCCGCGTGGTAATGATGTCAAGGGCGGCTCGGTTCATTGCTTGATAATGCTGAGAAGGTTGACGATGGAGGTGGCTGTGGCAGCTCCTTTACTGACGATGTTGTTTCTGTTCAATCCCGATAGCGCAGCGCTGGACAGGAGCTGGTTAATAAAGGAGGTGGAGTTCCGATCCGTGATGAGACCTGCAGAGGAGACCACGAGGCCACTGGCAAAGGCTTTCCTATAGCTCTTGTCATTTTTGTGATCTTTGAGTTGACTGTAGGCGGTGGCCAGCGAGAGGGCATTGGTGAGGTTGCTACCAGATGTGACGTCGAGTTTACCGTCGTTTTTGTATGATTGGTAAAGGCCTTTGACGGCATTCCCGCAGAGCTGTCCTGAGGCTGCGGCAGCACTGTTGCTGGAGGCCGCTTTCTGGAGACTGTTGCATGACGTTGCAGCCAATGTGACGATACATAGAAGTAGGATGCTTAGTTTTTTCATGATGTTAATTTTTTTTTTTTTTGATGTATGTGAAACTTAAAATTTGGAACTTAGTTACCCAATTTCCCAACCACCTAGTTACCCTTTCTTCAGTGTGATGCGAAAGCAAGACCCTTGCCCCGGAACGGAGTATTTGAGGTAGAGGTGTCCGCGGTGGTACTGGTTGATAATGCGACGGGCCAGTGGAAGACCTAACCCCCAGCCTCGCTTTTTGGTGGTGTAGCCACTGTCGAATATCCGACGCTGCTCAGCAGCGGTCATACCGCGTCCCGTGTCGCTGATGTCTATGTGGATACTGCGGGCATCCTGCGACCCCACGATGGTGATGGTGTTGTGCCCGGCAGCGTTCGTGTCTGCAATGGCGCGGTCGTCACCCTCCATGGCGTCAATAGCGTTCTTGCAGAGGTTCTCGATTACCCATTCAAAAAGGTAACTATTGAGGGGGACCATGAGGGTATCGCCTTCGGGAAAGGAAAGAACAAATTGCACCCGACGGGGGACGCGACCGCGCAGGTATCCAACAGCATTCTCAACAGCTTGCTGCACGTTACCCATCGCGAGCTCTGGAACGGAACCAATCTTGGAAAAACGATGGGTGATGGTCTCCAACCGCTGCAGGTCTTTCTCTACCTCTTTGGCGTAGTCGTCACTGAAAGTTTTCCCACGTAGGTACTGCGTCCATCCCGTGAGTGATGAGATGGGGGTACCAAGTTGGTGGGCTGTTTCCTTGGCCAGCCCTACCCATATGCGGTTCTGCTCCATGCGGCGTGTTGTCCGCACCATATAATAGGTGGAGAGGATAAGCACAAAGGCAATGAAGAAATAAAAGAGGGGCACCCATTTGAGTGACTGCAAAAGGGGTGATTCTTCATAGTAGACGTAAGCCTGGCTGCCTTCCGGAAGGCGGATGGCTATAGGATCGTTGGTACTCTCCATTCGCTTGAGACGCGGTAAAAGTTTGCCAGGGTTGCATGCATCGGACGAATCGATATTGCCTGTGGCGATGACCTCTGTCCGGCTACTGTCCACAATGATGACGGGAACGAAAACAGAGTTGTTGGTGATGTCGGCAAGAAAACTGCGCGTCAAGTCGCTGAGGACACTGCGCAACTGCGCATACGACTCGGATTCTTTGTAGTATAGTGTCATCGGCATACCCCAAAGGTGGTAACGGAATGGCGGGTTGATAGAGTACTGCGCAAGCAATTCGCCCTCCAGTTTCTGCCCCGCAAGTTCCTGGGGGACGGTGATAATGGAGTCCCGCGAGGTGGTAATGATGATGGGAGTCTTGGCGCTGTCAACGATATAGTTTACGTAAGCTAGGCTGAAGCGTAAGTCAACGCTCTGATTAGGGTCGTTGAAAGATTGCAGAATATCGGTATAAAGCGCTATCTTCCGACGCTCGTCAACAGTGGCGCGACGGAAGAATTCCTGCGAGACGTCAGAAAGGCGATTTCGCTGCGCGATGGCGTAGGCCCAAAGGCGTATCTTGGACTCCTCAGCGCGGCGCACCTGCCCCGCGATGCCCTGTACCTGCCAAAGTGCAAAGAGGGCCAGCAGTATGGCCACTATCATGAGAATGATTTTGATACGTTGTTTCATGTTCTGGAGGCTAAGATTTGGGCAGGAGCTATGCGGCTAATGTATGTTTGCGGTAGTATGAGTGCGAGGAGACTTGCGACGAGCGTGCCAAGGGAGATGAGTATGAGGATCGGGACACTGATGGCGACAGGGACGTAGCTCATTGAATAACTCTCAGAGTCGAGTAGAATAGGGTGCCACTGCTGCTGTATGATGCAAATAGTGAGGGCCAGCACGTCGCCAAGTAGGATGCCGTGGACGATAATGCGCATAGCACGGAAAAGGAATATCCGTCTTATCATGGAGTTGGTAGCACCGAGAGCTCGTAGGAGGCCAATCGTGGTGCGCTTTTCAAAGATCATAATGAGCATTGTGGAGATGATGGCTGTGACGCATACGAGGCACATGATGATGAGGATGAGGGTTATATTGTTACCCAGCAGGTCAAGCCAGGCGAAGAGTGCAGGGTGGCTGTCGATGATGGTCTGTAGCTTGAGGTGGTAGGGAAGGATATCGTAAACGCGAGGCACTACTGTGTTGAGGGCGTCAAGGTCATCAAGGAGTAGCTCGTAGCCGCCGATGAGTTCTTCCTCGCCCCATCCATTCAGACGCTGTACTTGGCATAGGTCTCCAAGAATGTATAGGTCGTCCAACTCGGTGAGATCGGTGCGGTAGATTCCGCTGATGGTGAAGGCCCGCGAACGCTGGCTACCATCGCACCAGAAATAGGTACGCATTTTGTCTCCCTCATGAAGTTTCAATCGTGCCGCTATGGTGCTGGATATTAGCACCTCGTTGGACGTACTGTCTCCGCCCGCGCGGGCGGAAAGAAAAGAAGGGAGGCGACCCTGAATGAGGCACGATGCAAAGAACGTGGTGTCGGAGCCACGCTGCACACCGCGAAAGACAATGCCGTAGATTTGTTCGGTGGTCTTAACCATGCCACCTTTTGTAGCATACGATTGCACATGCCGTACGCCGGGTATCATGGCGAGGCGCGCGCGCAAAAGGCTGTCGTCGGTTATGGGGCTTTCCTCGTAGGCTGAGGTTGAGGCGTAAGATGTGATGGTGGCATGGCTACCGAAACCCGCTACTTTGCTGGTAATGTTTTCCTGGAATCCTTGAAGTATGGCTACCGACATCACCATCACCATAACAGCAAGAGCTATGCTGGCAACAGCAATGAAGGACAGAGGTCCCGAGAAACCTCCGTCCTCCGATCGATGTGACATGAAGTGCTTGGCTATGTGCCGTTCCCAATACAATTGTTCTAGATGCTAAAAGGCCATGGCAATAGCCATGAAATCATCGGCCTTGAGGGAGGCTCCGCCTATAAGGCCACCATCTATATCGGGGCATGCAAAGAGCTCCTTGGCGTTGGAGGGTTTGCAGCTACCACCGTAGAGGATGCTGATGTCATTAGCTATCTCTTTGCCGTATTTGGTGGCGAGGAGGGAGCGTATATGAGCATGTATTTCCTGCGCTTGGTCGGGAGTGGCGGTTTTCCCTGTTCCGATGGCCCAGACGGGTTCGTAAGCTATGACTACTTCTCGTAGCTGATCGGCGCTCAGATGGAAGAGCCCTTGCTCGACCTGCTTCTTGACAACCTCGAACTGCTTGCCAGCCTCGCGCTCTTCCAAAACCTCACCAACACAAACAATGGGTTTAATACCATGTTGCAGCAGTTGGTTTACTTTGGCGGCAACAGTGGCGTTGGTCTCGCCATAATAAGCGCGACGTTCGGAATGCCCCACGATGCAGTAGTCTATCTCCATACTTTCCAGCATGGCGGCACTCACCTCACCGGTGTAGGCCCCTTTCTCTTGGTCGCTGACGTTCTGCGCGCCGACCATAAAGTAACTGTCATTAGCATAGTCAGTGGTCATCTCGAGGTAGGGGAATGGGGGACAAACAATGAGTTGTGTGTCTCGGGGCAACTCCTTTTGCTCCAACTGTTCCATGATAGCATTGATCAGGTCATCGGCCTCGCTGAAAGTGCAGTTCATCTTCCAGTTGCCGGCTACAATATGTTTTCTCATAACACTTTGTTTTTTTTAAGTCATTAACGCGTATTGTTTTTTTTTAGTACGTAAAGGATTGTTTTTTCATATTTTTTTCAATTGTCAATTTTATTTACTATCTTTGCTCACGTACGAAATGGAATTTGAAATATACAAATCATTAAATAATAACCTTTTAAACAACAAACAAAGAGATGAAAACCGCTTATAACTTCAACGCAGGTCCCTGCGTCCTGCCGAAAGAGGCCATCGAGTCCACTATCGCCGCCATCCGCGACTTTGATAACACCGGTATCGGCCTGCTCGAGATCTCTCACCGTACCCCCGGTTGGGAGCGTACCATGGAAGAAACCCGTCAACTTTGGCGCGATTTGCTGAACATTCCCGCCGAATATGAGATTCTTTTCCTCGGTGGTGGTGCCAGCACCGGCTTCATGGATGTCCCCGCCAACCTGCTCAATAAGAAGGCTGCTTATCTGCAGACCGGAGTGTGGGCCAAGAAGGCCGCAAAAGAGGCTAAGAACTTCGGCGAGACAGTGATCGTCGCCAGCAGCGAGGACAAGACCTACAGCTACATTCCCAAGGGATGGACTGTTCCTGCCGACGCCGACTATTTCCACATCACCACCAACAACACTATCTATGGTACCGAGATCCGCAAAGACTTCGCCGCCAACGAGATTAACAACGTGATGCTCGTCGCCGACATGAGCTCTGACATCATGAGCCGTCCCGTCGATGTGAAGAAGTATGGCCTCATCTACGGTGGCGCCCAGAAGAACGTCGGCCCCGCCGGTGTTACCTTCTACATCGTCCGCAAAGACATCCTCGGCAAGATCACCGACCGTCAGTATATGAACCCGCTGCCCACCATGGTGGACTTCCGC
>CACZRR010000032.1 GCA_902783595.1 uncultured Bacteroidota bacterium | reverse complement strand
GAACAGAGAAGTTAAGCCCCGCATCGCCGATGATACTGCACTCGTTTGTGGAAAAGTAGGTCGCCGCCAATCTTTTTAAAGGGAACCGAATTCGGTTCCTTTTTTTTGTTTGTTAATGACTACGTTGCTGTACCCTCGGTATAAATGAAACGCGCTCCAGCCCCCTCTACGACAGGTCCAGTGATTAAGGTGCTCTACAACGCAATTAAATGACTGGTCATCTGTGACCAATCAGGACGATATGTCAAAAAAAGACCAAAGTTAAGCTTGCAGGGTCAGGCGTCGGCAAAGGTTTTGCCGTCTTTTAGAACAACTTGCAGCTTGGTGTATTCGCTGTGGAAGTCGTTCCGAAGGCGATGGAGGTAGCGACGGCATTCCCAATGGCACATGGGTAGGTCGTGGAGAAGATAGTTTCCACAGGTCTCCGGAGTGGTGGCAGGCACTTCGGATTGGGTGAGTATCCACTCAAGACACTCGATGGTGAGTTGGCGCATCTGTGGTATACTATAAGTACCAGTCATGATGACATACATGCCCGTGAGGCATCCCATGGGACCGACGTAAACGACGTCATCCTTGACATCAGAGTTTCGAAACCATGTGGCCATGAGGTGTTCAAGACTATGCATGGCAGATGGCGCTACTGCAGGCTCTTGGTTGGGCTCGATGATGCGCAGGTCGTAGGTTGTGAAGCCCTTGTCAATGCGCGAGACGTAGATGCCCGGTTTGAGGTGTGTATGGTCGATGGTGAAACTTTGTATGACTTCCATGGGTTATAGTGTTTCAAGATATTGTTTGACAAAATGGAATGAGCGGTCGCACATGGTGGCAAGAAACTGCTCCCACTGCTGTTGGTGATTGTCGGTATTTCCCGGAGTATCACTGATGACACGCAGGGAGAGGAAGGGGATGGAGAGTAGGTGACAGGAATGCGCTATGGCGGCACTCTCCATGTCGCAAGCAAGGCCGTCGGGGAAATTTCGCTTGATAGCATTCTGGCGCTCGCGATCGGTGATGAACTGGTCACCGGTGCAGATGAGACCGGTGTGAAGGGGTGTTTGTTGCCAATGATCCAGAGACTCCGTTGTATGCGGGAGGGAGAATCGTTTGGCTGTTTGTAGGGCGTGGTTGAGGAGGTGACTATCTGCATCAAAGCGTGCGGGCAGACCTTGTACCTGACCGAGAGAGCATCCAAGACCCGTTCCACAGTCAACGTCGTGGTAGACGCATTGTGTTGCCGCTAGGACGTCCAATACTTGAATTAGCGGATCGATGCCTCCTGCAAGCCCCGTGGAGATAATGGCGTCAGGATGATGAGCAGCCACAAGTCGCATGGTGCCAATGGCAGCATTCACTTTGCCGATACCGCATTGCCAAAGCACGATATCATTGTCGCCAAGGCGACCAGTGTCACCGCCGATAGCAGCGTGCATCTGACGATATTCTATATCCATTGCGATGATTACTCCTATTTTCATATGTATCGATGTGAAATAGATTATGTACTGCGATTATTACCCGATGCAAAAGTAGCATTTTTTTCCTGATTTCAGAAAGAGTAGGGAAATATTTTTTGTATAGATGCGTTATTTTATTAATTACGAAGCGATAACAGAGATATAATAACAAAATGAAACGTTGGTTCACGGTATTGGTGGTGGCCGTTTTCGCCATAGCAGCAGTCAGTTTGGTAGTGGTGCAGTTTTATCAGATGCGCCGTACTATATCTATCAGTGACAATATGTTCAATGTGGCTGTGGGTAACGCTATGGACGAGGTGCTGCATCAGCTGGGAGGAGAAGAGGAGGAAGGGGGAACGTTGACCTACCAACACCTTGATGCATTAGTGGCGGAGCAGTTGTTGCTTAATGGCATAGACATGCATCCTGCTGTCGGTTTATATGACGGAACTCAGCGCTCCTTTCTGTTTAGTACTGACCCTAGTGAGGAGGGAGAACTGGAAGTGTCGCCCTACCGCTACGCCTTTCATCCTGTGGGCGTGGTATCAGGAAACCAGTTCTATATTATACTGGCATTCTCAAAGACGGAGTTATTCCTGCAGCGCAATTCGTGGGTGTACGTATATATGACGCTGTTTCTAGTGCTCATTATTGTGGCAATGTTCTTCCTCTCGATGCGTACGCTGTCTGTGCAACGTAAACTCGACAGGATGAAAACACAGTTTATCAACAATATGACGCACGAGATCAAGACTCCTCTTGCCACAATCAGCCTCGCCTGCGAGATGTTGCAAGACCCTACGGTAAGTCAGGATCGCGAAAGCCAGAAAAACTTTATCAGTATTGTCAGCGACGAAAATCACCGTCTGCAGGTGCTTGTCGAGACCTTGTTACAAAGCGCCAAGATGGCGGACAAAAGATATCGAATCACCCACAAGGAGGTGGATCTCAACGGACTTATGGAACGAGTGGCTAGCAGTTTCCGCCTATCGCTTACCAAGAGAAATGGTACTGTAGACCTACAACTTGCCGCCAATCCTTCGACCCTCATGGCAGACGAGATGCACCTGACTAACCTCGTGTTTAACCTGGTGGATAATGGCATCAAGTACTCCGATGGAAAGCCTCATATTGAACTTTCCACCCGCAACGTGGATGGCGGCATTGAGTTGCGTGTACAGGATCATGGTATGGGGATCGCTAAGGAAGATCAGAAACACGTGTTCGAACGTTTCTATCGTGTTTCAACGGGTGATGTGCATGATGTCAAGGGATTTGGTATCGGATTGAGTTATGTAGCCGAGGTAGTACGTCTGCACAGAGGTACCATTACACTGGAGAGTGAACTTGGCAAGGGCACCACATTTATCGTAACCCTACCGAGATAAAAAAGAAAGAGGCCATAAAGGCCTCTTTCTTTATGGATGGCACTGCACTGTACTATCTTTGCACCACAAATTTGCCTGTGGCGTTATGTAAGCGGTATATATATATACCTGCAGGCATGGATGCTGTACTGATATGGGCCTCTCCACTGCCTGCACTAAGGTGCACGGAAGTCATTTGGCGTCCGTCGATAGAGTAGACCTGTAGCTCTCCAGGACGGTCTGTGGCAAAGGGCACAGTGACATAGTCGGAGGTGGGATTAGGATAAGCGGCCTGCAGCGTCACAGGGCTATCGACGCGGTCGATGGCTACGTGAGCGTGGTGGATATTAGAATCCTCAGGCGGCACGAGCCCATTGATGATACCCTGCTGGTCGGAGAATGTGTAACTGGTGGTGACGAGTTGGTTGCCAGAGACGTTGAAGAAACCATTGTCGGAACCTCCCCAACCCCAGTTCATGTAGTACATGGTGGTGTCATCATTCTGGTAGCCTATGCATAGCCAAGCATGACCACCGGCGTCGCGGCCTTCACCACCGGGATCTGCACCACGCATATAAACGATGTCGTTGTTCTTGAGTGCGCGACGGATGAGGGTGACGTAGCGCGGGGTACGAACACGAGAGCGATAGACAACGGAACCGCTCTGGTACTTAAGGTAAGCGGCGGCACCTTCGTTGACGTCTTCGGCGGTGGTGGAGCTGCCGTCAATGCCATACTGCATGCTGCTGGCGATACCGCAGACATAACTAACCCACGCGATAGCATCGATATAGGTTTGTGATAATCGGCTGGTGATGACATTGCGCATATTGTCATAGTCAAGGAATACTGTGTCAAAATCAAGCGACAATGTGCGGTTGCCAATGGACGTTGCCGTATAGGTCTTTACTTGGTCGGCACCATGAACGGGGTAGCGATAGTAGTAGCAGAGCTGGGCGAGAGCCGTTGCACCGCATCCTACATAGGTGTAATACCCATTGTACTGGGGGCAGAATTTGTTGAAACTTCTACGTGCCGAAGCGGGATAGGGACTTCCTTGGTCCCATTCAGCCTGCGAAAGCACCACCTCGTTTCCATCTTTGGCGTTGCCCTTTAATGCGTGGTTGGCCAAAAGGACCCATTCGGGGGAGTCCGGTAAATCCTCTTCAGCATCGATACGCTGGGCATCTTTCACTTCGCCAATGTAACCGTTGAGATACCAGCGCATGTTATCGGGAGCATTGTCCATATCTAGTTCCCCTTTGGCGGAGAAGGCGATGATGGGGTGCACAACAGTGGTGCCGGCCATAATGAGCCATCCGCCACCATTCACATTAAAAAAGTAGGCGGCGGGGATGCCAAGTTCTTCGTTATCGACTTGATGCGTCAGCATTAGATCCTTGGCGTTGATATTTTCATTAAGAGAATGGTGGCTCATGTAATGAGCGGCGGCATCCTTGGCTTGCTCCAAGGTGATGTTGTCGGCCTTGGCTAGCGAAGCGATGGCCATCATTGCAAGAACTAGAAATGAAGCTGTTATCCGTTTCATATGATTTTTTTGATGTTTTACTGAGGTGCAAAAATACACATTTTTTTTGACACTCTGCTTCTTTTATGGATATTTAATGTTTTGGTACGACAATCGAATCTTTTCTTGCAAAAAGAAAAAATGCGAGAGGTGATATCTCTCGCATTTTTTATAATAACCCTTCCTGACGATTTTATTCCGCAACAACTTCAAGGTTGAGCTCGGCTTTGATGTCTTTGTAAACGCTGATCTTGGCGGTGTAATTTCCCACGGTCTTGATAGCGTCGACGCTGATCTGTTTGCGGTCAATGTCATAGTTGTGCTGCTCTTTGAGGGCCTCGGCAATCATGATGTTGTTGATGCCACCGAAGAGCTGACCATTCTCACCCACTTTGACAATGAGTTTCACACTCTTGCCGTTGAGGGCAGCCTGCTGGGTCTCGGCGTTCTTGCGGAGAGCTTCTTCCTTGTGAGCACGCTGACGAAGATTCTCGGCATGGATTTTCTTATTCACCGGGGTGGCAATGATAGCCCATCCCTTGGGAAGAAGATAGTTGTTGGCATAGCCGTTCTTTACGTTGACTATTTCGTCTTTGTAGCCAAGGTTGGCCACATCTTGTTTCAGTATGATTTCCATCGATTCTTCCTCCTATGGTTTATTTGAGACAATCGGCGACGTAGGGCATCAAGGCAATGTGGCGGGCGCGCTTGATGGCCTGGGCAACCTTTTTCTGGTACTTGTTCGAGGTTCCGGTGATGCGACGGGGCAAAATCTTGCCCTGCTCGTTGACGAACTTCAGCAGGAAGTCGGCATCCTTGTAGTCAATGTATTTAATGCCGAGTTTTTTGAAACGGCAGTATTTCTTACGCTGGGTCTCCACTGCGATGGGAGTCAGATATTTGATTTCGCTTTCGTTAGCCATTTTTCTTTTTCTTTAGCGGTTAAACATTAAGCCTCAGCAGGTGCTTCAGTGGCGGCAGCTTCAGCCTTCTTGGCGCGTTTCTTCTCATTGTAGGCCACGGCATGTTTGTCGAGGGAGACGGTGAGGAAACGTAGCAGGCGCTCGTCACGCTTGTAGGCCACCTCGAGGTCGTTCACTACGCTACCTTCGGCACGGAACTCAATGAGGTAGTAGAATCCTGTGGTTTTTTTGCGGATAGGATAGGCGAGCTTGCGCATGCCCCAGTTGTTTTCGTACACGATCTCGGCTCCTTTGGAGGTGAGCAGGTCAGTGTACTTCTTTACCGTTTCCTTCATCTGTTCTTCAGATAAAACGGGAGTGGCAATGAAAACGGTTTCGTACTGTTTTACCATTACTGTGTTGTTTTTTGTGTTTGTTTTATACAATAAAAAAAGACAGGCGCATGTCCTGTCTTTCTGTTTCTTTTGTGAGCCACTTTGCGGACTCGAACCGCAGACCTACGCATTACGAATGCGTTGCTCTACCAACTGAGCTAAAGTGGCTTGCGGTGTCGCGAGGGCTCCTGTCGGGGTGAGAAGACTCGAACTTCCGGCCTCCACGTCCCGAACGTGGCGCGCTAGCCAACTGCGCTACACCCCGCGATAAAAATTGTGTCCTGGCAGGGATTCGAACCCTGGACCCATTGATTAAGAGTCAATTGCTCTACCAGCTGAGCTACCAAGACATGTTTTATCTTCGCTTGTGTTTCAGCAACGTACATCGGCCTCTCTGCTTCTTAGTGCTCGAGGCATCTTTTGGACATGGACTTGCCGCTGCTGCAGCATTTCAAATTTCTCTCTTTGGAGCGGAAAACGAGACTCGAACTCGCGACCCCGACCTTGGCAAGGTCGTGCTCTACCAACTGAGCTATTTCCGCATTGCTATTTTGGTACTCCGGGTGGGACTTGAACCCACACGCCCTTGCGGGCAAGGGATTTTAAGTCCCTCGTGTCTACCATTCCACCACCAG
>CACZRR010000031.1 GCA_902783595.1 uncultured Bacteroidota bacterium | reverse complement strand
CAGCTCGCGGACGAGGTGGAAGGTGTTGCCACCGCCCACGGCCACGCAGTCGGTGTCGTAGACGGCGTTGACAGGCAGTGCCTTGTGATGCACGGAGGTGAGCTTCACGCCGAACTCTTTGTACACGGCAGCCACCTTGGCTTCGTAGGCGTCATAGCTCTTGGTGAGGCCATTCGGAGCCAGGCTCACGCCGGCATACGGCACGAAGAGCACTTTTTTCACGTTGTGCCGACGGCAGAAGTCGGCAATCATATCTTTGCACCAGCCGAGGTAAGCCTCGCCGCGCATGGTGCTGTTGCTGATCAGAAGGAGGTTTCTTTTATCCATGGTATTATTTTTTTTAGGCATTCCTAGGATATCCTAGGCGTTCCTGGGAATGCCTAGTTATTATGCGTCGATGGTGGCGTAGGTGGCGTTTTGTTCGATGAACGCGCGGCGGGGTGGGACGTCGTCGCCCATGAGGAGGGAGAAGATGCGGTCGGCGCTGGCGGCGTTCTCGATGGTCACTTGGCGGAGCTGTCGGCCTTCAGGATCCATGGTGGTGTCGCGTAGCTGGTCGCTGTTCATCTCGCCCAGACCTTTGTAGCGTTGCACGTGGATTCCTTTGTCGCCGAACTCCATGAGGGCGCGTTCGCGATCCTCCTCTGTCCAGCAGTAGACCTGTTTGTTGCCTTTTTTGACGAGGTAGAGTGGGGGGGTGGCGAGGTAGACATACCCGTTTTCGATGAGTTCGGGCATATAGCGGAAGAAGAAGGTGAGCATGAGCGTGTCGATATGAGCGCCGTCAACATCGGCATCGGTCATGACGATGACCTTGTGGTAGCGTAGTTTGCTGAGGTTGAGTGCTTGCGGGTCTTCCGGTGTGCCTACGGTGACGCCGAGAGCGGTGTAGATGTCGCGTATAGCCTCACTTTCGAAGGCGCGGTGACGCATTACCTTTTCGACGTTGAGGATCTTACCGCGCAGGGGCAGAATGGCCTGGAAGCGGCGGTCGCGACCTTGTTTGGCGCTGCCGCCTGCCGAGTCACCCTCGACGAAGAATATCTCGCACTCTGC
Organism: uncultured Bacteroidota bacterium; assembly: GCA_902783595.1. Taxonomy (GTDB): domain Bacteria; phylum Bacteroidota; class Bacteroidia; order Bacteroidales; family P3; genus Colimorpha. Next base: position 2,477 of record CACZRR010000031.1, on the reverse strand, counting down.
GGGGTCGTTGCTTTGGCAGTCTGCCAACTTTCCGGGCATACCGGCGCTGCTGAATACGTTGCTGCGCTGCACCATTTCGCGAGCCTTGCGTGCTGCCTGGCGTGCGCGTGCTGCGAGGATTACCTTGTCCACGATGGTGTGAGCCTCGGTGGGGTGTTCCTCGAGGTAGTTCTCCAGCATCTCGCTGACGGCCTCGTCGACGGCGCCGCGCACCTCGGCGTTGCCGAGTTTGGTCTTGGTCTGGCCTTCGAACTGGGGTTCGGCCACTTTCACGGATATGATGGCGGTGAGGCCTTCGCGGAAGTCGTCGCCGGTAATCTCCACCTTGGCTTTCTGCAGCAGACCGCTGCGGTCGGCGTAGTTTTTCAAGGTGCGCGTCAAACCGCTGCGGAAGCCGGCCAGATGTGTGCCGCCCTCGTGGGTGTTGATATTGTTGACGTAGGAGTGCAGGTTCTCGCTGTAGCCGGTGTTGTACTGCATGGCTATCTCGATGGGGATGCCTTTGCGTTCGCCCTCGATGTAGATGGCTTCTGGCATGAGTTTTTCGCGGTTCTCGTCGAGGTAGGCGATGAAGTCGCGCAGGCCCTTCTCGCTATGGAAATGGTCGGCTCGCATCGGCGTGCCATCCTCTTTCTTTTCGCGCAGGTCGGTGATGTCGATGGTGATACCTTTGTTCAGGTATGCCAGCTCGCGCATGCGTTCCAGCAGGGTGTCGTATTTGTATTCGGTGACGGTGAAGATACTTCCGTCGGGATGGAAGGTGATCTTGGTGCCGCGCTTGTCGGTTGTGCCGATTTCCTTGACGGCGTAGAGGGGTTTGCCCTTGGAATATTCCTGCTGGTAGACCTTGCCGTTGCGGTAGACGTTGACAATCATGTGGTCGCTCAATGCGTTGACGCAGCTGACGCCCACACCATGTAGACCACCGGAGACTTTGTAGCTGTTTTTGTTGAACTTACCGCCGGCGTGCAGCACCGTCATGACGACCTCCAGGGCCGAACGGTGCTCCTTTTCGTGCATGTCCACGGGGATGCCGCGGCCGTTGTCCTCGACGGTGATGCTGTTGTCGGGGTTGATTTGCACATCGATCTTGGTGCAGAAGCCTGCAAGGGCCTCGTCGATAGAGTTGTCCACCACCTCATAGACCAGGTGGTGCAGGCCACGCTCGTTCACATCGCCGATATACATGGCAGGGCGCACGCGCACTGCTTCGAGTCCTTCAAGTACGGTAATATTACTCGCACTGTAGTCAACATTCTGATTTTCTTCCATATAGTATGTTAATGATTTCGTTTTTAGAATGCAAAGATACGAAAAATTGGTGGAAGATAGAGATAATATTATATAATGTTTTCAACATATGATTAACATGGGATTGGTGTTGTGTAATTATTTGTTGGGATAAGGAAAAAGGTGTATCTTTGCAAGGATAAAGTATGCGCCGAATATTGTCTATAGTACTGATAATGTTCTGTTTCTGTGTTGTTCGGGGACAGGAGTTTCGTTGTACGGTTACCATCAATCCCCAGAAGTTGATGACCACGACGCAGCCGTATGAGACTACCGACAAGAAGGTTTTTGACAATATGAGGCAGGCGTTGGAGGATTTGGTTAATGGACGCCGATGGACGACCTTGGATATGGAACCGCAGGAGCGCATAGAGTGTTCTATGCAGATTATTCTGTCGCAGCGTACCTCTGCCACCGACTTCTCAGGACAGATTACCATGCAGCTCAAGCGCCCGGTGTGGGGGTCGACCTATACCACGGGTCTCTTTAATTTCATAGAGCAGAACAACCTGGCTTTTAGCTACAACGAGAATCAGTCACTTGATTTTGACCCCAATAACTTCACGTCGGTCCTTTCCTCTGTAACAGCCTACTACTGTTACATTATGTTGGGTCTCTATTTCGACAGTTTCGCTCCCAATGGGGGTGAGCCCTTCTACCAGATGGCGCAGCAGGTGGTGCAGGCTGTCGATGCCGCACAATATTCGGGATGGGATTCGAAGAGTGCGCGTAACCGTTACTGGTTTATGGAGAATCACACCAATTCTGCTTATGAGGGCCTCCATAACGCCTACTATACTTACCATCGGCTGGGTCTGGATATGATGACAAAAGACCAGGCCCAGGCGCGTGCTGCCATTATTGCTTCGTTGGAGACCATACAGCAGGTGAATCAGACGCGCAATGGTCTTCTTTCGGTGCAGCAGTTTGTTGATGTGAAGACCCAGGAGATTATCTCTATTTTTACGCCTGCTCCAGCCGAGGAGAAACAGAAGGTGTACGATATTGTCAGGGCTGTGAGTCCCATGGCTGCACAAAAAATGAGAATTTTTAACAAAAAATAATCAACTATTATGTCACAAATACCCATACAGAAAGAGACGATAGACCGCATTGCCGCGGCCAACAAGATCCAGAACCCCGGCAAGGCCAGCATCCGCGAGATGCGCAAGATGATACAGGATGTG
>CACZRR010000030.1 GCA_902783595.1 uncultured Bacteroidota bacterium | reverse complement strand
CTTCCAGGAGAACACCCTCATGGAGCAGGAGTACATCATGGAGAGCAAGGTGAAGGTCAAAGACTTCATCGCCAAGGCCGACAAGGATCTGAAGTGCACCGGTTTCAAGCGCCTCGAGCTTGGTGCCTAAGCCTTTATACGAATGCTGACGGCGACGTCGGCGAAGAACGGAAGCAGGGCAGCCCGTGGGGCTGCCCTGCTTTGCTTCTCTGGGGGGGGCGTTTGAGGTTTGAGGTTTGACGTTTGACGTTTTACGTTTTACGTTTATTTTTTTTACGGCGAATTACTCGAATTGACGGGGGGTGGAGATGGGAGAAGATGGGAGCGAGATGGGAGCGGGTATGGAGCGGTCTTGGAGCGACCCTATTGGGGGCATTGGGAATCAGGTGGTTATGATTTGTTAAATTATTGTTAAATGGGGGTTTTATGGGGGGCTGGGGGTTCTAGGAGGGGCTAGGCGTTTCTAGGAGGTCCTAGGAGATCCTAGGATTTTCTAGGAGGGCTAGGCGATTCTAGGAGATCCTAGGGGGTCCTGGGATTTTTCTAGGAGGGGCTAGGCTATTCTAGGAGGTCCTAGGGGGGCCTAGGTTTTTCTAGGAGGGCTAGGCGATTCTAGGTGGTCCTAGGAGGTCCTAGGATTTTCTAGGAGGGCTAGGCGATTCTAGGTGGTCCTAGGAGGTCCTAGGATTTTCTAGGAGGGACTAGGAGGTCCTAGGCGACATAGGCAATTCTAGGAGGTCCTAGGAAATCCTAGGATTTTCTAGGAGGGGCTAGGCTATTCTAGGAGGGCTAGGGGGGCCTGGGATTTTATAGGGGGATCTGAGGTTTTCTAAGAGGGGGCAATTTGTTTGTTATGAAAAAAAATGATATATTTGCAATGACGCCTTTCGGAGAGGATGGGTGTAATGGTGTAGTAGTCAATACTTAACGATAAAATAACAATTAGCAAAATAGAATAACAACCACCAAAACGGAGATATTATGAGAAAACTGCTATCCTTTGTTCTTGTAGTGATCGTGGCCTGCGGGAGCCTGATGGCGAAGCCCGTCGACGCCAGTCGTGCGCGTCGCGTGGCGGAGACGTACCTGCAGGGTAAGAACGGCGGCAAAGCCGTAGTGCTTAGCGATGTGACGGCGCAGTCGCCCTTCACAGAGTTTTATGTCTTCACCGCCGAAGGCGGCGGCTTTGTGCTCGTCAGCGGTGACGACTGTGTGCGTCCCGTGCTTGGCTACAGCGCCACGGCCACCTTTGAGGTGAAAGCGATGCCGGCGCACCTGCTGTGGTGGTTTGGCCAGTACGAAGGCGAGATCCGCTACTGGAAAGAGCGTCGTGCGGCGGGTGCTGCTGCCGACCCCTTGGCGGTGGGTGTTGCCAACCCTGCCGTTGCGGAGGAGTGGGCGCTGCTGGAGGGCGGCACGCTGCCTCCTGCACCCTTGACCACTGCCGTGTTGCCGTTGCTCACCACCACGTGGGGTCAGGCGCCCTACTACAATGCCCTCTGCCCTACCCACGAGGACGAAGACTACTATGGCAGCAACCATGTGGTGACGGGCTGTGTAGCCACCGCCACGGCACAGGTGATGAAATACTATAACCATCCCACGACGGGCTACGGCAGCCACGGCTACGAACACGGTGCAGGCTCCAGCGTAAGCTTTGGGTGGCTCAGTGCCGACTTTGGCAACACCACGTACCAGTGGTCGAGCATGCCCAATGCCCTGACGGGCACCAGCAGCGATGCCGAGGTGAACGCCGTAGCCACGCTGATGTACCATGTGGGTGTTGCCGACGAGATGATCTACGACCTTGCCGCCAACGGCGGCAGCGGGGCGCAGAACTACCAATTCCTTGGCACTGTGAGGGCCTCGTCGCAGCATTCGCTGAATGCCTACTTCAAGTATTGTCCCGACATGGTCACCGTGGCGCGTGACGACTATAGCGACGACGTGTTCAGTGCCAAGCTGCGTGCCGAGTTGGACCAGCAGCGTCCCATCCTCTATTCGGGCAGCAACACCACCGGCGGCCACAGCTTCGTCCTCGACGGCTATGACGCCGACGGCTACTTTGATGTGAACTGGGGCTGGCGTGGCAATAACGACGGCTACTACGTGATAGGCTCGTTGAATCCCGGCGTCGGTGGCACGGGTGGCAACAGCACGGGCACCTACAACCTGGGCAATGTGGCCCTCACCAAGATACGTCCCAACAGCAGCTGGAGCACCAGTGGCGTCACCACCGTGAGTGCCACCACCACCTTCGACGGTGGTGAAGTCGACGGTAGCGGCAGCTATAATTTCGGCGACACCGTGAGGCTGCAGGCCTATGCTCCCGCGGGCTACCGCTTTGACTGCTGGAGTGACGGCGAGCGCTTCAACCCGCGTGAGTTTATTGCCACCGGCGGCAGTTACAGCTTCACTGCGAGTTATGTCCCCATCAGCGGCGACGTGCTTTCCTACTGTGGTGACAACCACGACCTCACCGCCATGCACAACGAAAGCTTCCCCTACTGGGGCATCCACCTCACGCCCTCGGAGCTTGACGCCACGAAGCTGCTCAATGCCGTGCAGCTGTACATTTATGATGGCGGCACCTACCACGTCACCATCTACACCGGTGCGGAGCACAGCGCTGTGGCGTGCAGCACCACCGTCACCTTTGATGACGACGCTGCCGACAGCTGGCAGACCATCAGCCTGCCGCAGAACGTTGCCGCTGACGACGACCTGTGGATACTCATCAGTGCCGACGAGAACGACTACCTTATCACCTTCTCTGCCGGCTGCGGGCGTGACGAGGCTATGGTTATCGCCACCGACCTTGACAACTGGTACGAGCTTGGCAACTACTGGGGTCGCACCGCCATGGTGAAGGGTGTTTTCGTTGACGGTAACAGCGGTGGCGGCGGCAGTGCTGTGGACGACCACTGTGTCATCACCACCTTCCCCTACATTGAGAGTTTCGAGAGCGAGATACTGTCTTGCTGGTATATCAGAGACCTGAACGAGGACACCAACAGCTGGGGACGCATCACGAGCTATGGCGTTGACGGGTCGATCTGCTTCTTTGCCGGCAGTCCGAACCGTTTCTGCAACGAGTTGCTGATGACCCCTGGCGTTGCCACGGCGGGAGACTACACCGTGTCGTGGAAGGTGAGAGGCATCTCTCCCAACTACTACGAGAAATACCATGTCTATGCCTACAGCTACCAGAATGCGGAGTACACGCTTCTCTTCAGCGACAGCGTCGTCAGCGACACCTATCTGGAGCGCGAGATAGAATTCACTGTGGAGGCTGGCGACACCGTGCGTATCGCCTTCCAGTACCTCAATGAGGGCACCGGCGAGTCGCGTTACATCTTCCTTGACGACCTGATGATCCGCGACGCCGATGCGCCTGTCCCCACCACCTACACCCTGACAGGTGCCGTGAACGACGCCGAGATGGGTTATGTGGCCGGCGGAGGTATTTATGTGGCTGGCAGCACTGCCACCCTCACCGCCCATGCCTTCACGGGACATCACTTTGTGCAGTGGCATGACGGTCTGGAGAGCGAAAGCCGCACCGTCACCGTCACTGGCGACATGACCTACACGGCCTACTTTGCCGCTGACGCCGTCGTGCCGCTGGTGGACACCGTGGGCTACTGCCAAGACAGCGACACCCTTATCAGCCGCCTCTCCTACACCAGCGGAGGTGACATGACCTGGGGCATCAAGGTGCCTCCCAGTGCCCTGACGGGACACAGCTACCTGCAGTCGTTGCTGATCTATGCAGAGCCCGTCGACTACAAGATTTTCATCTACCAGGGTGGCGACGAAGCTCCCGGCACCTTGATCCATATGCAGCCCTACACCTCCGACGCCGAGGGGTGGCAGACTATCGTCCCTGACCAGCTGGTCGGCATCGATGCCAGCCAGAACCTGTGGGTCACCGTGGTGAGTGCCAGGGCCCCCTACACCGACTACTCGGGAGACCCCAACAGTGCCAAATTCTACTATGGCAACGCCTGGACCGACCTGCCGACGATAGGCTATGACTACAGCTGGATGCTGCGTGCCGTCATCAGCAATGAGCAGCCCGAGGTGGCGAGACCCAGTATCCTCATTGATGGTCCTGATATTGTCGATGCCCACGAAGCCGTTACCTTCACCGCCATGGCCACCATGGGCGCCACGGTTACGTGGAGTGCCGAGGGTGCCACCCCTGCCGCTGCCAGCGGTCTTGAGGCCAGCTTCACCTGGGCCGACACGGGCTCCTACATGATCACCGCCACCGTCAGCAACAGCCATGGCCAGAGTCAGGTCAGCCAATATGTCATCGTTGCCGACTGTGAGACCCCCATCAGCAGCTATCCGTACAGCAACACCGTCAACTACACCTTCTCCGACCTTAGCAAGATGCACTGCTGGAGCAGCATTGACGGCGACGGCGACGGGCAGGGGTGGCTCTTCAACAGCTATGACCGCTTCGCCATGTCGCAGTCGTGGAACAGCAGCATGGGGGCGTTGCATCCCTCGAACTGGATGGTGTCGCAGCTTTTTGCCCTGCAGAGTGGCCACAGCTACACCCTCACGTGGTACGATGCATCGCGCGACAACAGTTACTATGCCGAGCACTACGGTGTGTATGTGAGTACCGGCAGCAGTGCCGACGACACCGCCTCCTTCACCCTGTTGCAGGAGTACACCCTGAGTGCCGGCGGCAGTGCCACGCTGCGTACCCTTGACCTCAGCGCCTATGCCGGGCAGACCGTGCGTGTGGCCTTCCACCACTATAACTGCAGCGACTACAACACGCTGCTGCTTGGCTACTTTGCCATCAGCGAGGCTGCCGGTGAAGATCCGGATCCCGAGCCCGGCGAATGCGTGGTCAGTATCCCCTTCCATGAGACCTTTGACGAGAGCAGCGAGAGTCTGGACTGCTGGGATACGCAGGATGCCGACGGCGATGCCGACCAGACGAGCCACACCAACCACTGGATCTACTTCACCGATGGTGGTATTGACGGCGGCGGTGCCATGGCCATCTGCAACACCAACACCAGAGAAGATTACCAGGGCGACTACCTCTTCTCGCCCTATTTCACCGGTGCCGGCACCTACACTGTGAGCTGGCAAGTCAGCACCTACGGCAACCTGCCGCTCTACTATGAGGTGTATTCTCCCGGCATTGACAATACCGGCATACGGGACAGTGCCGACGGCGACTGGGAGGAGCGCCACTACACCGTCACCCTGGAGGAGGGCGACACGGCCTACATAGGCTTCTGGTACTGCACCCTTGGTGGCGGCATCCTGCTCATTGACGACTTCAAGATTGAGCCCTACACGGAGCCCGATCCTCAGCCTCAGTACACCCTCACGGTGGTGAGTGCCAACAGTGCCATGGGTAGTGTCAGCGGCGGCGGCAGCTACGTTGCCGGCACGGAGGTGGTGATCAGAGCCAGTGCGAATGACGGCTACCACTTTGTGTCGTGGAACGACAACAACAGCGATACCGTGCGCACTGTCACCGTCACTGGCGACATAACCTACACGGCCTACTTTGCCGCCAACGTAGGCATTGACGATATTGCCGTGCTTGCCGTCACCCTGTTCCCGAACCCTGCGGGGCGCGTTGTCACGCTTGGCGGCCTTGATGGCGAGAGCCGCATCACCGTGTTGGACCTCAGCGGCCGCGAGGTGATGACGGTGGACCACGACGGCACTGCTGCGGAACGGCAGATTGACGTGTCGACGTTGGCCCGCGGCACCTACTTCGTGCGTGTCGTCGGTGCCGAGAGCAGCGTGGTGCGCAAGCTCATCCTCAAGTAGTCACGCATCGCGAAACATATATTTGCAGCATTCATAAACAAGAAAGATATGCGCTACGAAGTTGATTTTCTAGTCGTTGGTTCTGGCATTGCGGGCTTGAGTTTTGCCCTCAAGGTGGCGCCCTACGGTCATGTAGTCATCCTCACCAAAGGTGCTGCTGACGAGGGGTCCACGCGCTATGCGCAGGGTGGCATTGCCGCCGTGATGTACGACAGCGACTCGTTCGACAAGCATATTCACGACACCCTTGTTGCCGGTGACGGCATCTGCAACCGCGAGGTTGTGGAGATGACCATACGCGAAGCCCCCGACCGCATCCGCGAGTTGGTGCAGTACGGAGTGGACTTCGACCTTGACGGCCAGCGCGACCGCTTTGACTTGCACCGCGAGGGCGGTCACAGCGAGTTTCGCATCCTTCACCACAAAGACAACACCGGCGAAGAGATAGAGAGGGCCCTCCTCGAGGCTGCGCGCCGTCATCCGAACATAGAGATCAAAGAGCGCCAGTTTGCCATTGACATCATCACGCAGCACCACCTGGGTCAGCGCGTCACCAAGCACACGCCCGGTATTGAGTGCTACGGAGTGTATGCCTTGGACTGCGACACCAACCGCATAGACACCTATCTGGCGCGTATCACGCTGCTTGCCACGGGCGGTATGGGCAATGTGTACAGCACCACCACCACGCCTATCCTCTCCACCGGCGACGGTGTTGCCATGGTGCACAGGGCGCGTGGTGTCCTTGCCGACCTGGAGTTCACGCAGTTCCACCCCACTTCGCTCTACAACCCTGCCGAGCGTCCTGCCTTCCTGATCACCGAGGCCATGCGTGGTGCCGGTGCTGTGCTCAAAGACCGCGACGGTCATGAGTTCATGCAGAAATACGACCCGCGGCTGAGTCTGGCGCCGCGTGACATTGTGGCCCGAGCCATCGACAACGAGATGAAGCTGAGCGGCAAAGACTACCTGTACCTTGACGCTCGCGGCATCGGCAAGAAGCACCTCATCGAGGGCTTCCCCACCATCTATGCCAAGTGTCTGTCCATCGGCATCGACATCACGCGCGACATGATCCCCATCCGTCCTGCCATGCACTACCAGTGCGGTGGCATCAAGGTGGACCGCAACGGAGAGAGCTCGATTCGCAACCTCTATGCTGCCGGCGAATGCTCGTGCACGGGTTTGCATGGCGGGAACCGTCTGGCCTCCAACTCGCTTCTCGAGGCCGTTGTGTACGCCCACAATGCCGCCCAGCATGCCCTGTCGACCTATCAGCAGATAGCCTTCACGACCCACCGCCAGGTGCCGGACTGGAATGCCGACGGCATGGTGCTCAACGAGGAGATGGTGCTCATCACGCAGACCAAAAAGGAGTTGCAGGAGATCATGTGGAACTATGTCGGCATAGTGCGTTCGGACTTGCGGTTGCAGCGCGCCTTTGACCGGTTGAACCTCATCTTCCGCGAGACCGAGGACTTGTACAACCGTTCTGTGCTCACCGAGCCGCTCTCGGAGTTGCGCAACCTCATAGCCTGTGCCTACCTCATCATCAAGATGGCCCGTGCACGACGGCAGAACGTTGGGTTGCACTACAGCCTTGACCTGGTATAAAAAAACTTTTGGTCGTTTAACAATTTTATCAAAAAAAACGCTTATCTTTGCAGCCGGATTGTGCCGTGTAAGGCGATGAAAATATTGTTTAACCTTTAACATACAACAACATGACTTCATTACTCATTCTTCTGCAAGCCACCTCGAATATGGCTCTTGCCTACCTTGGTGCTGCCCTTGGAGCAGGCCTTGCCACCTTTGGTGCCGGTCTTGGCATTGGCAAAATTGGTCAGGGAGCCATGGAAGGTATGGCGCGTCAGCCGGAAGCCGGCGGTGACATACGCACCTCCATGATCATTGCTGCCGCCCTTGTCGAGGGTGTTGCCCTGCTCAGCGTTGTGCTCTGCCTCCTCGTTGTCTTCACCAAGTAAGGCGCTGGGAGCCGAGCGTTCCAAACCCACAGAGGGGGCGGCGGATGGCCGTCCCCTTTCCCCCAAAGCCAGAGATACACACCTCCCATGAATAGTCCCATTATCAATCCCGGCATCGGCGTTGCCTTTTGGATGCTTATAGCCTTTGGCATCTTGGTGTTCATCCTTGCCAAATTTGGCTGGCCGATGCTGCTCAAAGCCCTCCACGAACGTGAGGAGGCCATAGAGCATTCGCTTGGCGAAGCCGCTGCTGCGCGCCAGGAGATGAAGAGTCTTGTGGCGCACAACGAGGAGTTGCTGCACCAGGCCAAACTTGAGCGTGACGAGATGTTGCGCAATGCGCGTCTCACCAGCGAGCAGATTATCGAAGAGGCGCGCAGTACCGCCACCGCGGAGGCCAACCGCATTGTAGAGTCGGCCCGCGAGAGCATCAACTACGAGAAGCTCAAGGCCATGCACGAGTTGAAAAATCAGATTGCCAACTTGAGCATAGAGATTGCCGAGAAGCTCATCCGTGAGGAGTTGTCGGACAAGCCCAAAGCCGACGCCCTGATACAGAAAGAGCTTGAGCTCATGGAATTGAAGTAAATCGATATAGCGCACCGCGATGAACAACTACAAGATCCACACGCACTACGCCAAAGCGCTGCTGCTCCTTGCCATCGACACCGACTGTGTTGACGAGGAGGCCAAAGATATGCGCCTTGTGAGCCGCGTCTGCGCCGAGAACCACCTGCTGAATGTCGTCTTCGGCAACCCCGTCATACCGATGCAGCGCAAGCTGAACATCGTCACCACCCTTTTCGAGGGCAAGGTGAGTGCCACCACCCTGGCCTTCCTTCTTTTTGCCACGCGCAAGAACCGTTCTGTCAACCTTCGCGGCATTGCCGAGTCGTATCTGCGCATGTTCCGCGACTATCGTGGCATTGTGCTCAGCGACCTTGTCACGCACCAGCCCATTGACGACGTAGCGCGCCGGATGGTCACCGAGATGGTGGAGAGTTACACTGGCAAGACCGTCGAGTTGCACGACCGTACCGACGAGAAGATGCTGGGGTGCTTCAAGCTTGAATTCGACGGCAAGATGTACGATGCGCGCATACGCACCAAGATACGGCGTCTGCGTGCGCAGTTTGCCCGCAACGACTACGAAAGCAAGCTGTAAGACATTTTATTCAGCCAGGCCAATATAAAACACAGAAAACAACAGACACATGTCAGATATCAAACCTGCCGAAGTATCGGCGATTCTCAAACAACAGCTCTCGGACCTCAGCATCGCCACGCAGCTGGAAGAGGTGGGCACCGTTCTCACCGTTGGTGACGGCATTGCGCGTGTTTACGGTCTCGACAACGCCCAGAGCGGCGAGCTGGTCGAATTCGACAATGGCGACCACGGTATCGTGCAGAACCTCGAGGAGGACAACGTCGGTGTTGTGATGCTCGGAGAGGTGAGCACCATCAACGAAGGCGACGTGGTGAAGCGTACACGCCGCATTGCTTCTCTTCCTGTTGGCGAGGGGTTGGTAGGCCGAGTCATCAACACCATCGGTCAACCCATCGACGGCAAGGGTCCCATTGAGGGCGATGTTGTGGACATGCCCTTGGAGCGCAAGGCACCCGGTGTCATCTACCGTCAGCCTGTCGAGCAGCCCCTGCAGACCGGCATCAAAGCCATCGACTCGATGATACCCATCGGCCGTGGGCAGCGCGAGCTCATCATCGGAGACCGCCAGACCGGCAAGACTGCCATTGCCATTGACACCATCATCAACCAGCGCAATAACTTTGAAGCCGGCGACCCTGTGTACTGCATCTATGTGGCCTGTGGCCAGAAGGGCAGTACCGTTGCCAACCTTGTCAAGAACCTCGAGGAGAAAGGAGCCATGCGCTACACCATCGTTGTTGCCGCCACGGCCTCCGATCCTGCCGCCATGCAGTTCTATGCGCCTTTTGCCGGAGCTGCCATTGGTGAATATTTCCGTGACACGGGACGCAATGCCCTTGTCATCTACGACGACCTCTCGAAGCAGGCTGTAGCCTATCGTGAAGTCTCGTTGCTGCTGCGTCGTCCGCCGGGACGTGAAGCTTATCCTGGTGATGTGTTCTACCTGCACAGCCGCCTGTTGGAACGTGCTGCGCGCATCATCCAGAGCGACGCCATAGCCGCGCAGATGAACGACCTGCCCGCCTCGCTGAAGGGGAAGGTCAAAGGAGGAGGTTCGCTCACTGCCCTTCCCATCATTGAGACGCAGGCTGGTGATGTGTCGGCCTATATTCCCACCAACGTCATCTCCATCACCGACGGGCAGATCTTCCTTGAGACGAGCCTTTTCAACAGTGGTGTGCGACCTGCCATCAACGTAGGTATCTCCGTGAGCCGTGTGGGTGGTAAGGCGCAGATCAAGTCGATGAAGAAGATTGCCGGTACGTTGAAGATGGACCAGGCCCAGTATCGCGAGTTGGAGGCCTTCTCGAAATTTGGTTCCGACCTTGACGCCGCCACGCAGGCGGTGTTGGACAAAGGCGCTCGCAATGTCGAGGTGCTGAAGCAGCCGCAATACAGTCCCATGCCTGTAGAAGAGCAGGTTGCCATCATCTTCTGCGGCACCAACGGATTGTTGCAGAAAGTGGCTCTTGACAAGGTGCGCATGTTTGAGAAAGAGTATCTCTTCTCGTTGCGCAGTCAGCATCCCGATATCCTTGCCAACCTGCGTGCCGGCAAGCTGATAGACGACGACCTTGCCGCCATGCGCCAGTTGGCCCTTGACCTTGCCGAGCGATATAAGTAAGAACCGGTTGCATAGCACTATAAGCCTCAGAACCCCTTTATACCCTATTTCTCCACTATGGCCAACCTCAAAGAAGTACGCACGCGCATTGCCTCGGTGAGTTCGACGCAGCAGATCACCTCGGCCATGAAGATGGTCTCTGCCGCCAAGTTTCGCCGTGCCCAGAACGCCATCATCGGCATGCGGCCCTACACCAAGCACCTGCATGACATCATCGCCGATATTGACACCGGTGACGGCATCAGCACGCCCTACCATGCCGTGCGCCCCTTGCGCCATGTGATGCTTATTGTGGTCACCTCCAACAAAGGGCTCTGCGGTGCCTTCAACAGCAACGTCCTCAAACAGGCGCAGCAGCGCATCGACCATTATCGTGGCCAGGAGGGTGTGTCGTTGCAGGTGATCACTGTGGGCAAGAAAGCCAGCGAGGTGCTGTCGCGTCAGCGTAGCCTTGATCTCACCAGCCACGACGAGTTGCTTGACAACCCCACCTTTGATGCCATCGCCAGTCTGGCGGACAGCCTCATGGGTGCCTTCGTCGAGAAGCGATTGGACCGTGTTGAGATTGTCTACAACCAGTTCAAGAACTCGTTGTCGCAGATTCTCACCACCGAGCAGTGGCTGCCAGTGGAAAACGGGCCGACGGCGGTGAGCGGCAATAAGGGGAAGGGGCATGTCAACGACTACATCTACGAACCCTCCAAAGAGGAGATACTGCGTGAGATGGTGCCACTGACCTTGCGTTCCACCTTCTATCGTATCATTCTCGACTCGCTTGCTGCGGAGCATGGTGCCCGCATGACCGCCATGCAGAAAGCCACCGACAACGCCACCGAGCTGCTCAAAGAGCTGCGGCTAAGCTACAACAAAGCCCGCCAAGCCTCCATCACCAACGAGATTATCGAGATTGTCGGTGGTTCGGAAGCGCTGAAAGGATAACAATACATTTTTATGGAAAAGAAGACCTCCTACGCCATTCCCATCGTGGTGATGATCCTGCTTTTCGGCATGATCTCCTTCGTCACCAACCTTGCCTCGCCCATGGGCGACATCCTGAAGAACCAGTTCTCCATTCCCAACTGGCAGGGTACCCTTGGTGTCTTTGCCAACTTCATTGCCTACGCCATCATGGGCGTTCCTGCCGGCAACATGCTCGGGCGCTTAGGTTACAAACGTACGGCGCTGATTGCCGTCACCGTCGGCTTCGTGGGTGTAGGCATACAGGCCTTGGCCGGTGTTGCCGCCAGCTTTGGTGTCTACCTTGCCGGAGCTTTTATCGCGGGCTTCTCGATGTGCCTGCTAAACACCGTCGTCAACCCCATGCTTAACCGCCTGGGTGGCGGTGGCAACAAGGGCAACCAGCTCATCCAGTTCGGTGGCACCTTCAATTCGCTCTGCGGCACTGCCGTCATCGTCATCACAGGTCTGCTCATTCCCCAGGGTATCAAGAATGCCACCATCGGCAATGCCTATCCCCTGATGTTTGCCGCCATGGCCATCTTCGCATTGGCCTTCGTGGTGATTCTCTTCACACGTATTCCCGAGCCCGAACAGGTGGCGCAGAAAGATGCCGAGCCGTTGCCCTTGAAAGGGCTGCTGCAGTACCGCCACTTCATCCTTGGCGCCCTTGCCATCTTCATCTATGTGGGCGTTGAAGTGGGCACCCCCAACATCCTCAACAAATGGTTGCAGAATCCCGATGCGGGCTTCTTCCCCGAGGGTGTCAGTGCCGAAGCCGTGGCGGGTTCCGTCACCGCCTTCTACTGGCTGCTGATGCTTGTCGGCCGCCTCATTGGCGGTATCGTGGGTAGCAAGGTGTCACCCCGTGCCATGCTGGCTGCTGTAGGCATGTTGGCCATCGTGCTGGTTGGTGTTGCCATCTTCACCCCTGCCAGCGTGATGGTCTCCTTCCCCGGTTTCAATGGTGCGCAAGGTTTCGGCATGAACCTCATACCCCTCAGCGCAGCCCTTCTGGTGTGCGTAGGCCTCTGCACCTCGGTGATGTGGGGAGGTATCTTCAACCTCGCCGTTGAAGGTCTTGGGCGCTATACGGAGCATGCCTCTGGTCTCTTCATGGCGCTTGTCTGCGGTGGTGGTGTGCTGCCATTGCTGCAGAACGGTATCGTAGATATCATGGGCATCTCGGGCTATCAGGCCAGCTACTGGGTTGTTGTCGCCGGCTTTGCCTACATTCTCTTCTACGCCCTATGGGGCTCGAAGCCTGCCAACAAATAAGTTTTTCCGCTGAGATATACGCGGGGGCATAGGTTTGACTTATGCCCCCGCGTCGTGTAGTGGAGAGAACCCGAGCATGTATGGGGAAAGGAAAAAAGCCGGAGATCCTGTGACGGATTTCCGGCTTTTTGATGAGAGGTAACTATTACTCTTCCTCGTTGGCGGCAAAACTTCACTGGAGTTTTGCTCGTCGTAGGCTTTGAGGAGGGCCTGCTGGACGACGGCGGTGTAGTTGTAGTAGGCCGCGATACTGCCCTCGTCGCCGCGCTCCATATATGCCTGCAACCGGTTGGCTGCGCCAACGCAGCTTTGGCTCGGAAAAGCAAGTAAACTTGCTCTTCTCTCGCTTTGAGCAGCTACGTCCTCGGTCCAGCAGAGGAAGCGCCTGGTCTCAAGCTGGCCACGCGCGTTGTCAGTTCTGCGCGTTCCTCTGGAACTGCGCCATTGCCGTTTGCTCCACTTCGGTCGCAGGCCGTTCGCATCCGCTCAGGCAGGAAAACAAAGGGATAAAACTGCACGTTTTGAATGCGGTTTACCCCTTCGGTTTTATGTACTATGTGGACCATCTATTGTTTCCCTGACAAGTATCGACTCTCTGTCTTCATCTATACTTACACTACAACAACTTTTTTCCTCTTTTAATGAGATGCTGTCTGACAAAGTCTCCATATAAGAAGTCCAATCAAAAATAATAGACTTAAAGTAATTATCACCCCCGTCTCCTGCCTTCTTTTCTTTTTCATATCCTCCTTCTCTTTTTTGAATCTTTCAACTATCTGCAATCCTATTTTTTTGTTATAAAAATAAAAGACAGGGAATGGAACGCACAAAAGCACAGTCCATACGATTCTAGAATAACTCATATCTATAGAAAGCTCCCCATACATTGTAGAAAAGCATTTCCAATAGCCTATAACGGTAGCGATAAGAATTTCAGTCAAAATACACAATACCAGTGCTGTACCAGCATAAGGCATGTCTCTGAAATTTGATTTGTTTGAAATCAATTCAAAAATAGTGTACCAGAATCTTTGGAATAAATTCATTTTACCAATCATTAGAAATCAAATACTCTGTCTCCAAATGGGGCATCAAACGTTCCATATAATATCAAACCGGCAGCAACTGCAGGTCCTCCACAGAGAATACCAACACCCAATGCTATCCCAGACAGGGCTGTTCTTGTAAAATTACCCGCTGTTGGTCTTTGAATCGTATTATATACATCCAATCCAAATCCTACTCCTGAGAGTAAGCCTCCTCCAATTCTTCCAACTCTTCCTAATGCCTTAGTGGCCCTGTACTCTTTGGTTAATTCACTAATTTTGGCATTTGTCAGATTCCCGTTTGGCCGATTATATTTTCCTCGGCATTCATTTGCATAACTCTCAATATATTGTCCTACTGATTCGATACCACTGGGAATATAGCCTGCACCACTTGCTCCCCCCATAATAATAGATCCAATCTCCATGGCCCAGTCAACACCATCTGGTAAATCGAATCCTTGGGGAGTTAACCCATCGGCAGATGTACATTGCGAAAGTTGAGGGACATTACCAACTTGGAGTTTATAATCAATTCTTCCTCCCTCATTGCGGTAATCTAATAACACAGCATTTCCTTCGTATTCTTTTACCGTAGTAGTACCATCTGGATTAACAAATGTAACTGTCTGGTGAGTTTTTCCACCTCCATTTCCGGTTTTTATCATCTCTCCAGTTAGTAGATTAAATTGCCATTCGTCAATTTCTCTTCCATCCGGATCAACCATCTTCACCGGATTCCAGGCGCAGTACGCATAAGGCGAAATGCTGGGGTACTTATCCGCCATGGGGTCGACGCTGAGCCACATGGTCATCAGCTCGTGGTCCATATACCTCGCTCCAAAGTACCCGTAACCGGTTTCCTCATCTCTTTCCTTGCCCGTAAACGCCGACCCCAGAAACCTCATGGTTCGGGTGCGGTTTGGCAGGGCGGTTTTATGTGCTGGTTGTCTCAAGTTAACATCCTTAGTGCCTTCAGTTCCCGGTAGCAGTTTTTTTGTAATTGTTCCCCGTTTCGTTCTAGTACAGGAAGCCGAAAGCCCAAAGCGGTATCTTTCTCAAAGTGGCGCTGTCGATGTCATCGGCTGCCACGTAACCCCG
>CACZRR010000029.1 GCA_902783595.1 uncultured Bacteroidota bacterium | reverse complement strand
ATGACCCTCAAAGAGGCTATCCAGGAAGGTGATGGCTTTGTCCTTGCCACCTATATGCTTGACCCACGCATCGATGTCGTGCGGCACATAGGTGCTATACTGCCAGCTGTTGGCCTCTGTGAAGTGGTTGTTCACCTCCGTGGGGTCGAAGGGCGTGACCCATGCACCGTTGCGCTTGGGGTGGGCAAAGCCGTTGCTGTCGATGATGTTCTGCCAGCTCTGGCAACGAATCCAATATTCGGCGGCGATAGCGCTGTCATCCGCAAATTCGGCCATCTGGGCGATACACCAGTCATCATAGGCGTATTCGAGGGTCTTGCTCACGCTCTCGTTGTCAATCTCCGACGAGAGATAACCCTGCGCGGCGTATGCACGATGGGCCTCGGTACGATTGCTGGTGGCTACCATAGCGCCGAGCAATTGCTTCGGCGTGTATCCCGCCAACGTGCTGTCCGGTTTCACCAGTTGCGTATAGGCTTCGAATATCATCGGGATGGCGTGATAGCCAATCATGCAATGCGTCTCGTGCGAGGCAAGCTCCCACATGGGCAGCTCGCCGCCCTGCTCGAAGTTCTTCATGGCGGTATAGACGAAGTCGACGGTGCGCTCGGGCTCAATGCGCGTCAGCAGCGGGTGCAGGGCGCGGTAGGTGTCCCACAGCGAAAAGACGGTGTAGACCTCGCGGCCGCTGTCGGCCACATGAATCTCGTTGTCTGTGCCGCGGTAGCGGCCGTCGGCGTCGCTCCAGAGGTAGGGAGAGGTCATGCAGTGGTACAAGGCGGTATAGAAGCAGCGTTTCTGCTCCTTCGAGCCACCCTCCACCTTCAGCTTGCCGAGGGCGGCCTCCCAGGTGCTGTCGGCACCCTGACGGGCACTCTCGAAGTCCTCATACTCGGCGGTGTTGAGGTTGGCAATGGCGCCGTCGATGTCCACGCCGCTGATGGCCACCTGAAGTTCATGCACTTTCGAGCCGTCAGGCAGAAAGACAACGGCTTGTGTGGAGTCGGCATTGAAGAGCACCTCCGTCAAATCGTCGTCGCTACAGATGGCGAAAAAGAGATGCTGGTCGGGATTCCACGCCGAGCTCTCGCGCCATCCCACCAGCAAGCCGTCCTTCAGCATAATCTTGCCACTGAGCAACACATCGCGGTGATGCAGGTCGAGGACAAAAGCATTGTCGAAATCCTGGGCATAGGTGTAGCGGTGGTAAGCCACGCGGCGGTCGGCGGTGAGTTCGACGGTAATGTTTGTCTTGTCGAGCAGCACCTTGTAATAGCCCGCCTGCGCCACCTCGTTCTCATGCGAGAAATGGCTCTTATACTCATCTTTCCACTGACCACTTTCCACTTTCCACTCCCCACAGACGGGCATCAGCAGCACATCGCCGTAGTCCTCGCAGCCGGTGCCGCTGAGGTGGGTGTGGCTGAAGCCGTAGATGGTGTCGTCCGAGTAGTGGTAGCCGCTGCAGCCGTCCCACCCCTCCAGCCGCGTGTCCGGCGACGGCTGTATCATGCCGAAAGGCACAATAGCGCCGGGGAAGGTGTGGCCGTGGCCGTCCGTCCCCACGAAAGGGTTGACATAGGAGGTCAGGTTCTTCTCGCCGCAGGCAGCGAAAAGCAACACGACAGCGAACAAAATGGGTTTAATGGGGCTAATAGGCTTAATGGGCATCATGGAATCAGCCTTTATTTCATCTTAATCAACGCCGCGGCGCCGAGGATAGCCACCTCGTTGGCACGCAACTCACTCATGCGTATCTGGCAGCTGTCGGCGTAGATGTTGAGCAGGTATTTCTCGAAGGCAGCACGCAGCGGCTTTAGCAGCGGCTCGCCAACCTGTGCGGGACCTCCCATGAGGAAGATTGCCTGGGGCGCCGAGAAGGTGACGCTGTTGGCCATGGCCAGTCCGAGCTGGTCGGCGACGGTCTCCCAGGTTTTGAGGGCAATGGGATCGCCCTGGTGAGCCAGCTCGCCGATCATCTTGCTGGTGATGTCGGGCGTCACGGAAACACCCTTCAGCTCGCAGTAGGTCTGGACGATGCCGCGGGCCGACGTATAAGTCTCCAGGCAGCCCTCCCTACCACACGAGCATTTGCGGCCGTGAGGGATGAGGATATTGTGTCCCAGCTCGCCTGCGCCACCGGTGGATCCATGCACCAGCCTGCCGTCGACCACGATACCGCTACCCACACCCGTGCCGAGAGTGAACATAATGAAATGTTTCATCCCGCGGGCGCCACCATAGACATATTCTCCGTAGGCGGCGGCGTTAGCGTCGTTGCTCAGCACCACGGTCACATCGCGATATTTCTTTATCTCCTTGCCAAAGTCCAGAACACCCTTGATGGTGAGATTGGGCGCATTGTCCACACAACCGGTATAAAAGTTGCCGTTAGGGGCGCCGATGCCGATACCCTCAAGGCTGACAGCCTCCCCGTCGCGCATCTGCTGCTCCGTTACCATCGACTCAATCTCCCGCATCATATCATGCACATAGGGTTCCAGCTCGGTGTAGGCATTTGTAGGAATGTTGCGGCGCTGTATGATATTGCCGTTCTCGGTGACCATCCCCATATCGGTGTTGGTGCCGCCCATATCAACTCCAATGGTATATTTCATATCTACAAATAAATGATTTGTGAAACGAGGGTGCAAAAATACGGAGAAAAAGCGATATAACAAAAAAAAGTTGCCCTCATAGAAGGCAACTTATACGTTTTCAACTGACCTGATCGGCTTAGATGTTGAACAGAGGATCGGGATAGGTGCTCTCGTCGACGAGCCACATAATACCCTCGATGAAACCGATAAGACCGGGAATACCGCACCAGAAGAAGACGAGGTGCCACAGGCCATGCTTGGTGTCACCGGTGTAGAAATGGTGGATGCCAAAGTCGCCAAGGAAGATGGCAAGCAGAGAGGCGGCCACGCGGTTGGCACCGGAAGCGGCGATAGCGTCAGCATTGATAGCACCGCTCTCAGTAATGTTGGTGACGTCCTGCATCTGTGTGAGGTCGATGTCACCTATCTGTGCGGCATCCATTACGTCGCTCTTGGCGAGGCTATTGATGATAGCCTCCACATTCTTAACCTGAGCCTCGTTGAGGCCGTTCATCTCGTTGCGAACGTCAAAGGCATCCTGAGCAAAAGCGGCGGTGCCCATTGCAAAAATAGCAACGACAGATAAGATAATTTTCTTCATTTTTTTGTGTTTTAAGAAGTTATGATAATAATTCGGTCAACTATTACAATGCAAATATAAGTTAATTTTTTAAAACAAAAAGCGGGAAGGGAAAAAAATTGTACTTTTGCATTTCGAAAAACACTTTATTATATAAAGAACAATGAGTATAATTCTTGCCATAGAATCGAGTTGTGACGACACATCAGCAGCTGTGCTGCGCGATGATGTGCTTTTGAGCAATGTGATAGCGAGCCAGAAGGTACACGAACAATATGGTGGCGTGGTTCCCGAACTGGCCAGTCGCGCCCACGAACAGAACATCATCCCTGTGGTCGATGGCTCGATCCGCCAGGCAGGCATAGACAAAAAAGATATTGATGCGGTCGCTTTCACTCGCGGGCCCGGGCTGATGGGTAGCCTGATGGTGGGAGTGAGTTTCGCTAAAAGTTTTGCTCAGGCGCTTAGCAAGCCCATCATCGAGGTCAACCACCTCCAGGCGCACGTATTGAGCCACTTCATCAACCGCGGCGAGGCGATTCCTGAGTTTCCTTTCATCTGCCTGCTGGTTTCCGGCGGCCACACCCAGATACTATTGCTTCGCAGCCATTTCGATATGGAGGTGCTGGGAGAAACCATCGACGATGCGGCAGGTGAGGCCATCGACAAAGCAGCCAAGATTATGGATTTGGGCTATCCTGGAGGCCCCATCATCGACCGGCTGGCCAAAGAGGGTAACGCCGATGCCTTCCGTTTCGCCACACCCCAAATAGCAGGGTACAACTACTCTTTCAGCGGCATCAAGACCTCGTTTCTGTATTTTTTGCGCGACCGACTGAAAGAGGATCCCGACTTCATCGAGAAGCATAAGGCCGATCTTTGTGCCAGTATACAGAAGACCATTGTGGGCTTCCTGCTGAAGAAGGTGGAGCGTGCGGCGATCGACCATCACGTGCGGCAGATCGCCATAGCGGGAGGTGTGAGTGCCAACAGCCTGCTGCGTAGCGAACTGCAGCGCGTATGCCAGAGGCACCACTGGCAGGCTTTTATCCCCCCAATGTCGTTCTGCACCGACAATGCCGCTATGGTGGGCATTGCTGGCTATTACAAATATCTGAGAGGCGAATTCGCCGATATCAGCCTCCCACCCTACACCCGATGAAGAGGAATGATGAAAGCGGCAAGTGGAAAGATAACGAAGATAGTCTTGTTAGCATGCGTCAGCATCGCTTTCCACTTTTCTCTTTCCACTTTCCACACGCTACACGCGCAAGACATCCACTTCTCGATGTTCGACCTCGACCCCATCCTATACAACCCCGCCTACTGTGGTTTCTTTGATGGTGAGGCACGCTTCGGGTTGATATATCGCAACCAGTGGGCATCGGTAACGACGCCTTTTCAGACCTTAGGAATGAGTGCCGAGGTGGGACTTCTGCACAGCGAGCGGCTGCAGGGAGGGCTAAGTGCGGGCCTCACTTTCGCCGCTGACCGTGCGGGCACCCTGAATTACGGCACCACAAGCGCTGCCATCTCCCTGGCCTACTATCAGGCGATAGGTACGGGCAGCGATCTCCTCTCTTTCTCAGGCGAAGCAGCCTACAGTCAGTCGGGATTCAACAGCTCTGCCATCGTCCTCGTCGACGCCACAGAGAGCATCGGCCGCGAGCGTGTCTACTATGCCACCTTAGGAGCGGGAGTGGCGTGGTTCAGGGAATGGACGGATAGGGTGTTCTCTAAAGTCGGATTCTCCCTGCACAACATCGGTGAACCCGACATCTCTTATCTGGGTTTGCCGGACACCCGTCTGAAGCTCCGCTGGAATGTCTACTCGCGCGCGGAGTGGCGCCTCACACAGGGGTGGGCGCTATGTCCCGTGGCAGCCTATCAGCGGCAGAGCCACTTTGAGGAGTTGCTCTACGGCTGCGATGTGAAGTGGTATCTCGACGAGCGTCCCCGGCACTACCTAGCCTTCGGCGCTGGCCTTCTCCACCGCTACGGCGACGCCCTGTCGTTGAACATCAGCGTCGATTGGCGTTCCTGGACCTTCGCTTTCTGCTACGACGCCAACCTCTCCCGCCTGGCACAAGCGAGCCACACGATAGGGGCTTTCGAGCTGGGCATCGTCTACCTGTTGCGCAAAGATGCCTCCAACCCCCACCGCGAACCCATCCCCTGCCCTATTATATAATTTAATTAGAAAGATGAAAGCGGAACGTGGAAAGATAAAAAAAATGGTCATGCTGGCATGCGTCAGCATTGCTTTCCTCTTTCCATTTTTCTCTTTCCACTCACTGCACGCACAATATCGCGTAGAGCATCTCTCGAAACCCATCAACACCGCTGGCAGCGAGACGGGAGCCTTCGTGCTTGGCGACACAGTGCTTGTTTATTCCTCGCTGCCCCCCGCCTCACAGAGGCGCAAAATCACCTCCTTCGTCGGATTACGGCCGGCACCCATGCAACTGTATCAAGCACGCATCGCACGAAACGGCAAACTGGGGCGACCGCATGCCGACCGCTGGGGGCTCAACGACAAAGGGAAGCACAGCGGTAACATTGCCATAGACCCTCTAACCAAGGATCTCTACTTCACCCGAGGGAATCTTGTCACGCAGCGCTGCGATATCTTCGTGGCGAAAAAAAAGAAACGGCGAGGGTGGGAAAAGCCCGTCAAGCTGGCTGGACCCATCAATAGCAGCAATCACACTGCCACTCAACCCACCATTGCTCACACCCCTGAAGGTAACGTCATTTTGTATTTTGCCAGCGACCGTCCCGGCACCCTCGGCGGGATGGATATTTGGTATACCCTCGTTGAGGGCACCACAACAACGGAATGCGTGAACCTCGGTCCCTTGGTGAATAGCAGCAGCGACGAGATCACACCCTTCTACGACCCTCGCAATGGCGTGCTCTATTTCAGCAGCAACCGTGAGGGTGGAAAGGGAGGCTATGATATATACTGCGCCGATGGCGCCCGCAACCGATGGCGGCAAGCCGAGGGGGTATGCGGATGTCTCAATAGTGAGCAAAACGACCTTTATTTTAATATTGTACGCCACGATAGTGTCACGGGACGTCCCCTCATGGGTTTCCTGGCTTCCAACCGAAGCGACAGCTACTATCTCAACGATTCGTTATGCTGCAACGACATCTACGAGTGGAAAGTAGATAGTGCAGAGTGGGAAGTAGTAATAGACACTGTGCCCGACACACTGAATCACGAATCGATTTCGCACATTCCACTTTCCACATTCCACTTTCCACTATTTCTGTATTTCCACAACGACGAGCCCGACCCCACAAGCCGTAAAGGCACCACGGAAATCAGCTATGCCGACTGCCAGCGGCGGTATGCGCAGTTGCGCGGCGAGTATGTGGGACGGCAGACTTCGGCTGGCGACTCAGCCCTGATGGAGGAGTTCTTCGACAGCTGCGTGGTGGGCAACTACGAGCGCGTGGAAGCCCTGTTCGACTATGTCGAGGAGCAACTCGACGAAGGCAAGGGTGTGGTGCTGACCATCTCCGGCTATGCCTCGCCGGTCTTCCAGAATGAATACAACCAGTTGCTGTCGGAGCGAAGGATAGCCTCCTTCATCAACATGCTGAGCGCCTGGCGCGGCGGCCTCTTTGCCGACGCCATGGACGACCACCGCCTCACCGTTGAACAAAAACCCATGGGCATCGACCAACTCTCAACTCTCAACTCTCAACTCTCAACTTCCCAAGACCCCATCTACAGCCTCCCTGCCGCTCTGGCCCGCCGCATTGAGATTCTCTCCTGCGAAATTCGGTAAAATCGCACCGATCATATTTGGTCTCGATTGCCTATTGATCCGTCATTTCAACCATCCTTCAACCATTGTTCGACCATCCTTTAACCATTTATTATGGTTGAAATAAAATTAAGCAATAGGTCTAATATAGTTAGAATGATGGATCAATAGCGGAGAAGAAGAAAGGGGTTAGGCTTGCGCCTAACCCCTTATGTCTTAAAGGATGGACGATGTCAATTATTCCCGAAGTGGGCCTTCAGCTGGTCGAGCTTGCGCTGCTTTTTGCGGTTCCAGATCTCGGTGATGAGTTTCTTGGTGCTGAGGGGGAAGTCGCTCTTCATCATCCAATCGTAATAGGAGGGTTCCTGCTCAAAGATTTCCTCCACCGTTTTACCTTTGTGTTTACCGAAATTGAACACCTCGCGATGCTTGGCGTCGTAGCCTATATGGCCCACGAGGTCGGCCCACTGGCTGTTGGACGTGAAGCGGCTGAGGGCGTCGATGTCGTTGACGACGGGCTGGTAGACACGGCCGGAGCGGTCCTTATAGTCGACCCCCTGGTAGCGGTCGAGCTGCGCCTTGAGCACCTCGTAGGTGGCTATGGTGTCGGCGGCGGCGCTGTGGGCGTTCTCGAGGTCTTTCTGGCAGTAGAACTTGTAGGCGGCCACGAGGGTGCGCTGCTCCATCTGGTGGAAGATGTTCTGCACGTCGACCAGACGACGACTCTTCAGGTCGAAGTTGATGCCGGCGCGGAGGAACTCCTCGACGAGGAGTGGCACGTCGAACTTGTTGCTGTTGTAGCCCGCGAGGTCGGCGTCGCCGATATACTCGAGCAAGCTTGGCGCCAGCTCGCGGAAGGTGGGCTTGTCGGCCACATCGGCGTCGGTGATGCCGTGCACGGCGGTGGTCACCTCGGGGATGTGTATCGTCTTGCCGTCGGCGTCGGCGGGGCGCACGCGCTCGACGCGCGTGTCGGTGGCGCCGTCGGGCATCACTTTGTGGAGGCATATCTCCACGATATGGTCGTGACCAACCTGTACGCCGGTGGTCTCGAGGTCAAAGAAGATGATGGATTTGGTAAGGTTCAGTTCCATTTTCCTATTGCTTTTCTGATGGCTACCAAATGTTCGAGGAGCTGTTCGGCCAGGTCAAGTCGTAGCATATTGGCACCGTCGCTCTTGGCATGTGCAGGGTCGGGGTGTGTCTCCATGAAGATGCCGTCGGCACCAACGGCTATGGCGGCACGTGCTATCGTCTCGATCATATCGGGGCGACCGCCCGTGACACCTGCACCTTGGTTGGGCTGCTGGAGGGAGTGCGTGACGTCGACGATCACAGGCACGCCGTTCTTCTGCATGGTGGGCACACCTCGGAAGTCTACCACGAGGTCTTGGTAGCCGAAAGTGGTGCCGCGCTCGGTGAGCATGAAATTCTCGCAGCCAAAGGCGCGCATTTTGTCGGAGACCTGCTTCATGGCTTCGGGAGAGAGAAACTGCCCCTTCTTGACGTTGACGCAACGGCCTGTGGCGGCGGCGGCTTGGAGGAGGTCTGTCTGACGGCAGAGGAATGCGGGGATCTGCAGCACGTCGACATAGGGGGCTGCCATCTCTGCGTCGGCCGCGGAATGTATGTCCGTCACTACGGGCACCCCAAACCGGCGGCGCACCTCGGCCAGTATTTCAAGTCCTTCATGGTCGCCAATGCCCGTAAAAGAAGTGATGCTGGATCGGTTGGCTTTGCGATAGCTGGCCTTGAAGGCGAAGGGCAGCTGGAGCCTTTCGGCGATTTCTTTGAGACGCTGGCATACCACGAAGGGGTTGTCGTGGTCCTCTATCACACAAGGACCGGCAATCAAGAAGAAATTGCCGGTCTCTGTATATTTTAGATTAGGTATTCGGGGGTACACTTCAAAGAAGGATGGTAAAATTATGATTTTTAATACGACATATCGTCTCCCGCGGCGTAGTCGCCAGCATCGTCGTCACGATCGTGGCGCCGCTCGGAGGAGCGCTGCAGCGAGATGATCAAGGCACCCAACATGCGCGTAAGCTCCATGAGGTATTCGCGTGACTGTTCGTACTGTTCGTTGTCAAAGAAGCCTATGGTGCGACACACCTCGCCGTAGACGACACATTCGCGGATCGCCGTCTTGGAGATCTTCAGGTAATGGTCGAATTGCGACTTGCTGCGGCTCGATCCCTCGGCGATGTTCAAGGAGATATCAAAGGCCGAACGGAGGAAGGTCGTGGCGATATTCTTCTCGCTGTCGGTACGCGGCGAGGCCACCTGAGCGGCGAGCCAGGCGGCATAGTCGGTGGCTTTGGTGTAAACACGCAGGTCCTCGAAACGGAAGAAACTGGAGTTGGTAGGCTGCGTCGACGCGGTACGCGTGGCCATGGTGTCTTCTTGCTGATCCATAAAAGTATTGATTAGGTTAATAGTTTCATTGCGAGTTACTGTATCTCCGCAAAATAACGCATGAACTGCGTACGCATCGCTACCGACGCTTTTTCGTTGGGACGCACCGCCAGTTTGCCGCGGAACTTGTCGATGCTGTCATAGCCCTTCTTCTCCATCCAAGCCTCAAGACCTTTCGTGAGCTCGCCGAGTTTGGCGACACCATCCTTGTAGAGGCAGCTGACCACCTGTACCGTGGTGGCGCCCGCCAAAAGCAGTTTCACCACATCGTCGGCACTGTACACTCCCGTCGAGGCCGAAAGGTCACAGCGCATATGCTTGCTCATCAATGCCGTCCAGCGCAGCGTGTTGTAAAGGTCCTCGGGAGCGGAGAGGTAGGAGGCATTTCGCATCGTCTCTTCTTCGACATCGATATCCACCTGCACGCTCTTGTTGAACATGGTCACTCCCTGTATTCCCATCCAGCTGATCTGCTGCAGCTGCTTCGCCATGTCGGTGAAGTAAGTGCCCACCTTGATGCTGATGGGCAGCGTGATGCTCTTGCGCAGGGTGTTGATGATCTGCGTGAACGTGCGCTCCACATCCTCGGCCGACGTCGTCGTCTCATACGGCAGTATGGCCATATTGAGCTCCAGGGCGTCGCATCCTGCCTCCTGGAATTTGATGGCATAGGTGAGCCAATTCTCATAGGAGAAACAGTTGATGGAGCCTATAACGGGTATGGTGAGACGGCGTTTGGCCTCACGTATCATGTTGAAGTGCCTCGTCAGCGAGTCATCGGCCACATGTGCAGCGAGATACTCATAACTGTCACCATAGTTGTCAGTAGGGGCCACTATGTGCGTGTTGCGCTTGATATCGTAAACGATCTGCTCTTCAAAGACCGATTTTATCACCACAGCTCCCGCACCAGCTTTCTCCATCTCCACCATCTTGTCAACATCGGCGGTGAGACCACAGCTACCGACAATAATGGGACTCTTCAGTTCGATTCCGAGGTATTTTGTATTCGTGTTCATAGCTTTTGTTTTGACATTGCAAAAGTAAGGAAAATATATTTACAAAAAAAATAAAAAATGAAACATTTTAAGAAAACAAACATAATCACATGATTGTCAAATTATTATTTTTCATCCATAATACCATGGCAAAAGTAATAAACACTTTGTTTCAAACTTTTATATCGCAGTTCTCAAAAAAAATCGTACTTTTGCACCCCGAAAAAGGGCACTCCCTTCTCGCCAGTAAAAAGGCGCAAGATTGGTAATGATAACGAAAACAACAACGATAATGAAAGAGCAAATCGAAGACAAAAACACCGAAATGGGCAATGTGATCACCCGTTCGGAGGAGTTTATCCGCAAAAACCAGAAGATGCTGACCACCGTCGGCGTCGCCATAGTCGTCGTGGTAGTGGCCGTCTTCGGCTACTACAAATGGTACAAAGCCCCTCGCGAGATGCGTGCAGCCGAGGAGATGTTCGCCGCCGAGCAGTATTTCCTGCAGGGCGACTTCCAGAGAGCCCTCGACGGTGACGATGCCAACCGCGGATTCATCTCCGTGATCGACAACTACGGCGGCACCAAGGCCGGCAACCTCGCCAAATACTATGCCGGTATCGCCAACCTGCGTCTGGGCAACTACGACGAGGCTGAGAAATGGCTCGGCAAATACAGCGGCAAGGACACCTTCACCAAGCCCATCGCCATCATGGCCCAGGGT
>CACZRR010000028.1 GCA_902783595.1 uncultured Bacteroidota bacterium | reverse complement strand
TCTGCTTTCCGTCGGCATCAAAAAGACTGGTCATTCCGATTTTCTTTCCGATTAATCCTGACATTTCTTAGTTTGGATTCTTTTAAATTGTTAGACAATTCAGCTTATCTACGCGACATAGGCTGATAAAATTCACACTTTGATTTCCACTTCCACGCCGCTGGGGAGCTCGAGCTTCATGAGAGCATCAATGGTCTTGGAACGATCGTTGATCTCGATGTCCATAAGACGCTTGTAGGTGCTCAGCTCAAACTGCTCGCGCGATTTCTTGTTGACGAAGGTCGAGCGGTTGACGGTGAAAATCTTTTTGTTGGTAGGCAGAGGAATGGGTCCATTGACCACTGCACCAGTCATCTTAACGGTCTTCACAATCTTCTCGGCGCTCTTGTCGACGAGATTGTGGTCGTAAGATTTGAGTTTAATTCTAATTCTTTGACTCATTGTTGTTATTTATTAATTATTCTGATTCTTAAGTATAGCCTCTTGCTGCTCACGGCTTACCTCGGCGTAGTGCGAAAACTCCATCGTGGAGTTGGCGCGGCCAGAGGTGATGGTGCGCAGCGAGGTGACGTAGCCGAACATCTGCTCCAGGGGCACTTTGGCATGGATGGCCTGTACACCCACTTTGGCGCTGATGTTTTCCAGCATGCCACGGCGGCGGTTGAGGTCGCCGGTGACGTCGCCCACATAGGCGTCGGGGGTAAGCACTTCGAGTTTCATGATAGGCTCGAGGAGCACAGGGTTGGCTTTGCGACAAGCAGCCTTGAAGCCTATCTTGGCACAGAGCTCGAAGCTGAGCTGGTCGCTATCGACGGGATGGAAGGAGCCGTCAATGATACGCACCTTCATAGCGTCGATGGGATAGCCCGCCAATACACCGTTCTGCATAGCCTCCTTGAAGCCTTTCTCGATTGCGGGGATATATTCTTTAGGTATGTTGCCGCCTTTCACCTCATTGATGAACTGCAAGCCCACAACACCGTCGTCGGCAGGACCTATCTCAAACAGCACGTCGGCAAACTTACCCTTGCCGCCTGTCTGTTTCTTGTAGATCTCGTGGTGCTGCACCGTAGTGGTGAGGGCCTCTTTGTAGGCCACCTCGGGACGTCCCTGGTTGACGTCGACGCCAAATTCGCGACGCAGACGATCCATGATGATGTCGAGGTGCAACTCGCCCATGCCACTGATGACCGTCTGGCCGCTAACCTCGTCAGTCTTGACGCGGAAGGTGGGATCCTCCTCGACAAGTTTCATGAGGGCGTTAGTCATCTTGTCCATATCGGCCTGGGTGTGGGGCTCCACGGCGATGCTGATAACGGGTTCGGGGAATTTCATCGACTCGAGCACGATGGGGTGCTGCTCGTCACAAAGGGTGTTGCCGGTCTTGATGTCTTTGAAGCCCACAGCAGCACCAATGTCGCCAGCCTCGATGCGGTCGAGGGGGTTCTGCTTGTTGGAGTGCATCTGCATGATGCGCGAGATGCGTTCCTTCTTGCCGGTGTTGGCATTGTAGACGTAGGAGCCGCTTTCGAGACTTCCGCTATAGACGCGGAAGAAGCAGAGACGGCCAACGTAAGGGTCGGTGGCAATCTTGAACGCCAGTGCCGCGAAAGGCGCTTTGGCGTCAACCTTGCGGGTCTCCTCCTTGTCGTTGCGCGGATTGATGCCCTTCACCTCGGGTTTGTCGATAGGACTGGGCAGGAAGGCCGCCACACCGTCAAGCAACGACTGTATACCTTTGTTCTTGAAGGCCGAGCCACACATCACGGGGACAATCTTGCGCGAAAGCGTAGCCTTGCGAATCTCGGCAATGACCTCGTCGGCGGTGATGCTGTTGGGATCGTCGAAGAACTTCATCATGAGCTCTTCATTCTCCTCCGCCACACCCTCTATGAGGCGCTGGCGGTATTCCGCCACCGTCTCCTTGAGGTCATCGGGCATAGGCACCTCGTAAAACTTGGTACCGTTGGAACTCTCGTCCCAGATGAGAGCCTTGCCGGTGATGAGGTTGACAACACCTTTGAAGAGGTCTTCCTGACCGATAGGTATCTCAAGGGGAATGGGGTTGGCCCCGAGGCGCTCTTTGATCTGGCTCACCACACCGAAGAAGTCAGCACCGGCACGGTCCATCTTGTTGATGAAGGCTATGCGAGGCACCTCATATTTGTCGGCTTGGCGCCACACCGTCTCGCTCTGAGGCTCTACGCCGCCCACGGCACAGAAGATGGCGATGGCACCGTCAAGCACGCGCAGCGAGCGCTCCACTTCAACGGTGAAATCAACGTGACCGGGAGTATCGATGATGTTGTACTTGTAATGGTTATCTTTCCAATCCCAGTACACCGTCGTCGCTGCCGAGGTGATGGTGATACCGCGTTCCTGTTCCTGCACCATCCAATCCATGGTAGCGCTACCCTCGTGGGTCTCACCAAGCTTGTAGTTCTTGCCGGTGTAGAAAAGAATACGCTCCGTCGTCGTCGTCTTGCCGGCGTCGATGTGGGCCATAATTCCGATGTTGCGCGTATACCTAAGGTCGGACATTGTCGTGGTGTTTGCTGCGGTCTTTCTATTAATGTATATACTATATTATAATATAGCTTATGCTCTGAAGTGGGCGAAGGCCTTGTTGGCGTCGGCCATGCGGTGGATGTCCTCCTTACGCTTGAAGGCGGCACCCTCCTCCTTGTAAGCGGCCTGAATCTCGGCGGCCAGCTTGAGGGCCATGGTCTTCTCGCTGCGCTTGCGGGAGAAACCAATGAGGTTCTTCATACCAATGCTCTGCTTGCGCTCGGCACGGATCTCGGTAGGAATCTGGAAGGTGGCACCACCGATACGCTTGCTGCGCACCTCAACACTGGGGGTGACGTTGGCAAGGGCTTTCTTCCACACCTCGAGGCCGTCCTCTTTGGTACGGTCGGAAACGACGTCGATGGCATCGTAGAAAATCTTGTAGGCGATGGTCTTCTTACCACCCATCATCAGGTTGTTGACGAACTTGGTGACAAGCACGTCATTGTATTTGGGATCCGGAAGGATGATTCTTTTCTTGGGCTTAGCTTTTCTCATTGCTAATAATGTCTTTAAACTTTAAACACTAAACTTTCAACTTTACTTACCGGCCTGTTTGGGGCGTTTGGCACCGTATTTCGAACGACGCTGACGACGACCGTCCACACCGCTGGTGTCCAAGGCACCACGGATGATGTGATAACGCACGCCAGGGAGGTCCTTAACACGACCGCCACGGATCATCACGATCGAGTGCTCCTGCAGGTTGTGACCTTCACCGGGAATGTAGGCGTTGACTTCCTTACCGTTGGTCAGACGCACACGGGCCACTTTACGCATGGCCGAGTTAGGTTTCTTGGGGGTGGTGGTGTAGACACGGGTGCAGACACCGCGACGCTGCGGGCAGCTGTCGAGGGCGGGAGACTTACTCTTGTACTCCATCTGCTGACGTCCTTTGCGA